>JAAYLR010000029.1 GCA_012521815.1 Acidobacteriota bacterium | reverse complement strand
GAAGCCGGACCCGGCGGCAGGTTCAGCTCATCGGCCGCAGCTGCGCGGGTGAGCAACTGCATCGCGATCGCGTGCGCCGCGTCCCGCCAGTCTGCGCGGTGCCGGCGGCGACCGAGAGCATCGAGCACCGCGATCCGCCCCGCACTGCCACAGCAGAGGTGGTCCCGGAAAGTGAGGCCGGCGGCCATCGTGGTCGCAACGGCGACTTCCAGGTCGTGCTCGCCGGTGTCACCGGCCACCTCGGCGGCGACAGCCCGGGCCAACGCGATCCCCGGAGCGCCATGACACCATGCGACCATCCAGGTGGGGCGGTGCTCTCCGAGCCGCGGATCGGTGGCCACCACCGGCCAGTTCCCCCGGGCCGGGTCGAGCTCCGAGTGCTCGAATGCGAAACCGGCGGCTGCGGCGGCGGCGAATCGGGGTTCGTCGAGGGCCTTGGCGAGAGCAGCGAGGCTGCGTGCGATCCCGGAGGCGCCATGAGCGAATCCCGAGCGTGCCACGCCGTCGACCCCCGGCCAGGCGCCTCGGGAGTCACGCCGTTCGAGCAGCCGGAGACCAGCCGCACGGGCAGCGGTGAGGAACTGTCTTTCACCGGTCGCCTGACCAACGGCGAGAAGGCCGAGCGCGGCTCCGGCCGCGCCGCCCTCGAGGTCGAGGCGCTCGTCGGTGCTGAGCGCGGCGGGTGAGATCCGGCGAGCTATCCGTCCGGCCGTCGCGAGTGCCACTTCGGCGATCGTTCCTCCAGCCGTGGCCAGAGAGACGAGCCCCCAGACCAGCGAGCCGATCCCCGAGAGCACGCCGACCGGAAGCGCCGCCGCCTCTTCCGAGTCGAGTGCGGAGACGAACGGTTCCAGCTCGGAGAGAAAGAGTCCGGCTGCTCGGACTACACGCTTGCCGTCGTCGAGTGCATCGACCTCGGCAAGAGCCAGGAGTACGCCCAGGAGGCCGTCATAGATTGCCAGAGCCGCGAGCCGATCGGCGAGCGAGCAGCTGCGCGGGAGTGGCGACTCCGCCGCGATCGCTTCCACGAGAGCGTCACCAGAACGGAGGGCCGCAGCCTCGATGTCTCCAGGTGCGGTTGCCCAGGCCCTGCGTGGCGAAAAGGAACTGGCGCGGGCTTTCAGGGCTTCGGCGATCGCGGCTCGGCGGCGGGCGAGGGTGCCTTCGTCGAGCTCGGCGAGGCGATGGCGGAGCTCGTCGACACCGGAACGAAGCAACAGCCCGGCAATCGGTTCTTCACCGCCCGCGATGGTCGTCGATCCCGCGAGCACCTCGAAACGGGGAAGATCGAGGCCGAGCAGAGCGGCGCGCTCCACGGCGACGAGCGGCCAGAGCAATGGTCGCGTCCGGTGTTCGGCAAACGGCCGGAGGAGTGCTTCGAGCAGCAGCTCCGCGGTGACCCCGTCTCGCTGATAGCGTGGTTGCGAAAGCAGGTCGAGCACGCTGGCGTACTCCTGGCTTGGCCGGAAGAGCAGCCGGACCGGTGCCGCAGCTGCCGTCCGGAGCGGGCCTTCGGGGTCGAGGAGTGCGGCTCGATTCGACGCCACGGCACGCCATGTCGCCGTATAGCCGTCGAGGAGTGCGGACGAGTAGCTGGAAGGGGCGAGCGGTTCGCTGGCAACCACCAGGGTGTTCGCCAGAGGCTTGGTCATGGCTGGCTCACCGGCCGGGGCGATCTCGTCGGTTCCGATCCCCGTCCAGACCCGACGTTTCCCCGGAAGCCGCCGGGGGCGCACCGGTTCGAGCCCAGCCCAGGCGGCCTCGCGGTCGTAGGCTCCGGGGCGCGCCAGCAGACCGGCGGCGAAGCTCGCATCGCGAGTCGGATCGGCACCGGCGCGGAGTGGCTGGAGGAGCATCTCGGCATCCACCACCACGGGTCCGCTGCGGGTGGCGATGATGTTCTCCGCATGGAGATCCTGACCGCCGAGCAGCTCCGCCAGTGCGACCAGGGCCCCGGCGCTGGCGAACCAGGCGCGCCGCCCGGCCTCATCGCCTGGTGTCCCGGGACGGGCTCGGAGCATCCAGCCGTAGCCGTTGCGTTCGAGCACGGCGAGCGTCCGTGGTGGGGCAGCGAGCCCGGTCGCCGCAAGCCGCCTGGCGGCACGGTCGAGAACGGCTTCCGGAGCGAGCGAACGTGGTTTGTAGACCAGCTCGAGCCCGTTTCCGAAGGCGAGAGCGAAGATTCCCCACCGCCCGTCGTGACGATCCGATGGGAGCCGCTCGAGCCGTACGAGCGCTCCGAGCGGCTCTCCTCTCCCGTACTGCTCCGCGAGCGCCTCCCGGTCGGCGGCGAGACGCTCCAGCAGCTCGGCGAGGCTGTCTCGCCAGCTGGTGACCAGGCGATGGATCTGCCGCAGGAGGACCGGGAACGATTCGAACAGGTCGAGGTATCCGTCGCGGCGAACCACGGCGACGAAACGCGAATAACTGCCGGTTTTGGCCCGTCCACCCGTGGCCGCGGCTTCCTTGGCGCGGAAGCCGACGAACCGCTCGTAGGCCGCGAGTGCGCCGATGCGAGCCAGCTCTTCGGTCAGGCCGTGAGCCAGCCGTTCGAGATCGTCGACCGGTATCTCGGCGGCCAGCGGCGTCGTCCTCGCCAGCTCACGCCGGGCCACGGAGACCCAGGGCTCCCAGAGCTCGCCAAAAGGCAAGGAATGGGTGAGCTCGTCCCCGTCATGAAAGCCCGGATCCATCCCGAGAACTCCCCAGCCGAGGAGCTCCTCGACCCAGTCGGGCCGGTGCGGCTCGGGTTCGGTCGTCAGGGCCGCGGCAGCTGCCGCGGGGGAGATGCCGTCCCAGGCAAGACGCCGTCGAAGCGCATCTTCGTCTCCGCGCGCGAAGGCGCGCGCCCAGGGGGCGAGTGCAGAGGTGAGGTCAGAGGCAGCGGGAGGAGAGCCTGCCAGGGCGAGGCGCTCGGTGAGTGTGGTGGCACGCGCGGCGAGATGCGCGAGCCGGTCGGAGAACGTTCCACGGCCTTTGGGTCCGGGGAGGGACACCGCTCGGGGTACGGTCACGGCGGCGGTCGGAGGGAACGGGGCGGCCACCGGCAACGGTACCCCGTGAGGAGTTGCTGCCGGTGGCCGAGGAGAGGATCAGATCAGGCTGGCGTTGATCTCGACGACGGTGTTCATCATGCCGTCGCTGTCGCCGCAGTTGGCGTCGCCCTTCACGGTCGCGCCGCCGGCCACCTTCTCGAGGTCGGCGTCGTCGAGCTCGGCGCCGGCCGCGACCGCGTGCGGCACCACGACGTAGATCGTGTTGGCCGACTCCTCGACCGCCTTGACGTGGACGTTGTCCGGCAGCGACATGTTGAACTGCTTCTCGACCACCGACTTCGGGTTCTTGAGCAGGGCCGACCGGTACTCGGCGCTGCCGCTCGCGAACTTCGCCAGCAGGTCCTGCATCTCACCACGGGTCATCTTCATGGCCTTCTTCTCCTCTTCCGGTTGGCTCGGGAGTCCATCTCGCGGGCCATTGGCCGTTCTGCTTCGGCCGGGTCAGATGCTCATTACGAAGAGCACTTCCCATGCCAATTCTGAATACCCATACAAAGTTCCTGTAATCAATGAATTACAGGATAGAGGGCCCATTCGGACGAGGCGGAAGTCGCGCGGATACGCGAACGAATCGCGCCCTGGCGCGATTCACCGCCTCAGAAACAGAGGTCACACGCGCTGTCGGGGGAGGTGGCGATCCGCGCGAGCAGGTCGGCGATGTCGAGCGGCAGGAAAGCGCGGCGGTACGCCTCGGTACCCACGATCAGAGGTGGATCGATCTCCAGGCGCGAGCGCAGGAGCTCGTCGATCCGGCTGCTGGCCTCCCGGGCGGCCTCGTGAACCTCTCGCCAGCCTTCCCGGAACGCGGCGAGGGTGGTGGCGCTCACCGCACGATGGTCGAAGAAGGCGCGCCGGGTACGTTGGATCGCGGCTCGCGTCACCACGCGGCGACTGCCGCGAGCCAGCAACTCGGCCTCGCTGCGGCGCATGAGCTTTCCGGGATCGTAACGTTCGGGCAGGTCGCTGAGGTCGAGCGCCCGGTCGAAGAGCGAGTACTCGTAGTCCACCATGGTCAGCAGCGGCCGTCCGCCGTAATGAGTGAGGAAAGCGTTGCGCGGGCGCAGATCGGCATTGGCGAGCAGGTAGGCAGAAGCGCCGTGACGGCCGATCTCGAAGGCGAGATCGGGGTCGGGTACTGACGTCGTCAACCTCTCGCCGGTGACGGCGCGCGCGATCAGCAGTGGCTCCGCCCCTTCGAGAACCGCGACTCGGTTGGTATCGATACCGATCTCGCCGAGCAGCGATCGCACGAACTCTTCAATCCGGATCGCCGCGGGATGGCGGAACCGCTTGACGTAGACACGCTCGGAGAAGCCGTCGTCCCAGGCCACGTCGCAGGCGGCGACCAGGTTGTAGCGACCCTGGAGATCGTCGGGCAGCAGCTCGATCCGGACGATCACCCCGGTGAGGTCGCCGAGCCTCACTCGCTGGCCGGTCCTCAGCAGAGAGGTTGGTGGGGTTGCTCCGAAATCGCCGATCCACGCCAGTTCGGCAAGCCGTCCGATCGCGGCGTGACGCTGGGACTCGCCCACGAAAAGGCTCCGCAGGCCGGCGGCCGCGGGCGCCACGACGTCGTTGGGCAGCGAGTCGCCGATCATCAGAGCCTCTTCGGGGACCACCCCGAGCCGTTCGAGGATCGCCTGGTAGGCGGCCGCCGCCGGCTTCTTCGCGCCCAGGTCGCAGGAGAAGAGCACGGCGTCGAACAGGGTGTCCAGACCGGCATCTGCGAACGGCTCCCGGAAGGGACTCCCGGAATTGGTCAGGAGACCGAGCCGAAAGCCACGCCGGCGCAGGAAGCCGAGCAGGGACCTCACGCTCGGCTCGACCGCGACCGAGGCGAGCTCCTGGGCGAGCAGCTGGTGCGCTCGTTCACGGGCCGTGACGAGATCGTCGGGTGGAAACCGGTCGAAGATGGCGTCGACGAAAGCTCTCCGGTCCGGATATGGCGTTACCGTCAGCGTGTCCCGCAGGAAGGCGATCCACTCCTTTCGAGGAGCTGCCGTCAGGCGGGTGATCCCTTTCTGGAAGGCCGTATCCTGCAAGTGGATCAGGGTACCGTAGAGATCGAAGATGAGCGCCTGGAGCTCGCTCACGGCTCGCGGTCCCGGAAGCCGTCAGGCTGCAGCCGGTGATGCCGCAGAAAACCCATGAAACGTTTGTACTCGGTGGCGGGAAGGCGCCAGAGGTCGAGGAGGCGGCGGTAACTACCGCGGGCATCACGCAGGCCCCGAGCCACCAGCCGTCGCACCTCCCGGCGCGACAGGTCGCGGTCGAGGAAGGGTTGATGGACGAGCGTCCAGAAATCGCCGCTCTGACTCTGGAGCTTGCGCCCGATCCGGTCGAGGTCCGTTTCCGCGGGAGCGCTGCCGCTCAGCTCGATACGGTCGGCGAAATCGCGGGGCTGGATGATGGCGCCGTCGGCGAGGGCGTAGCCGGTGGTGACGATGCCGATCAGCTCCCGCACGTTGCCGGGCCAGGGGTAGCTTTCGAGAAGACGCAGGGCGTTGGGGGAGAAGTGTTTGGCGACCCCGTGACGGTGGTGGAGGCGATCGAGGCAGTAGTCGATCAGCAGCAACCAATCGTCCTCCCGATGGCGCAGGGGCGGTAGCTCGAGCAGGAAGTGGCGGAGCCGGAAGAGGAGGTCGTTGCGGAAATGCTGCTCGAAGACGAGCTGGTTGAGCGCGCGGTTGGTGGCGGCGACGATGCGCACGTCGGCCTTGCGCACGGTATCCGAGCCGAGCGGCTGGAACTCGCCGTTGGCCAGCGTGCGCAGGAGCATGACCTGCGCCGACATGTTCAGATCGCCGATCTCGTCGAGGAAGACGACACCGCCCTGCGCGGTCTCGAAGCAGCCCTTGCGGTCGGAGACCGCGCCGGTGAAGCTGCCCTTGCGGTGCCCGAACAGCTCCGAGACGGTGAGGTTCCCCTCCTGGTACTGCGGACAGTTGACGGAGACGAAAGGCCGTTCGCGACGGCGGCCGAGCACGTGCAACGCCGCAGCGAGGCTCTCCTTGCCGGTGCCGCTCTCGCCGGTGATGAGCACCGGATCATCGTAGGCGGCGATCTTTCTGGCCTTGCCCAGGATCTCGACCAGTCGCGACGATCGGCCCACGATCTCGATCGCCTGATTCGCGCCCCACCGCCGCACCGACGCCTCCCGCAAGGCCAGCGCCGGCTCGCTGAAGAAACGGTCATGGTCTTGCGGAGCGGAACGATCGTGAGACAACGGACGGATCCTCCTTTCGGATTCCGTGACGGTTGTCGTTTCGGTAGCTACGCCGGCGGCCGCGAGGCGGCTGGGCCTTTCTGCCTGCTTCCGTCTTGGGCTACGCTCGTCATAATACAATCGGTGGCCAGAGATGGCAACGTCCACACCTCCCCCGGAGGATCCCCGTTCCCGCCTGCTGGTCGGTTTCGCGGCCGGCCAGGAGGTTTTCCGGGAAGGTGAACCCGGCGCCGAGATGTACATCATCGAGGACGGCGAGGTGGAGATCGTCAAACAGCATGGCGCGACCGAGAAGCGGCTCTCGCGCCTCGGCCCCGGGGATTTCTTCGGCGAGATGGCGCTGCTCGAGGATCGTCCCCGTTCGGCCGGTGCCCGGGCGGTGACCGACTGCCGGCTCCTGCCGGTCGACGCCTCGACGTTCGATCAGCTGCTGCGCGAGAACCCGGAGATCGCCATCCGGATGATGCGGCGGATGTCGAACCGCCTGCGCCGGTACGAGGACGAGGAGGCGAAGGCGGCGGTACTCGCCCGGGAAATCGTGGGTGGCGTCTCGCGCCGCGATCTGCCCAAGCTGCAGGCCGTCGAGGTATCCGAAGCGGGTGCCGTCGCGGCGCCGGCGGCCTGGCTGGAACACGCCTCCGGACACCGTTTCGAGCTCGCCACCGGGAAGGACTCGACGATCGGCCGGTTCGATCCGGTCACCGAGATGGCTCCCGACGTCGACCTCTCCACGCTCGACACGGTGCGCTCCACCTCCCGTCGCCACGCCCGCATCGTCTCGCGCGAAGGCCGCTTCTTCCTGCGCGAGGAGATCGGCACCGCCAACGGCACCTTCGTCGGTGGCGAGCGGCTGACCACCGGCGTCGAGCGGGAGCTCGCAGATGGCCAGCGTGTCCGCTTCGGGCGCGTGGAGCTGACCTTCCGGCGCGGAGGTTGAGACGGTGGCGCTCGAACTGACGGTCACCGAAGAGCAGGGCGTGGCGGTGGTCGCCCTCGCTGGCCAGCTCGACTCCCGCACCGCGCCGGAGCTCGAGCGGACGTTGCTCGGGCTGCTCGGAGAGAAGAAGCACGAGATCCTGCTCGACCTCGCCGCGCTCGAATACGTCGCCTCGGCCGGTCTGCGGGTCTTCGTGATGGTCGGCAAGCGCCTGCAGGCCGAAGGCGGCCGGCTGGCGCTCTGCGCGCTCGAACCCGGCGTGCTCAAGGTGCTCGAGATCGCGGGCTTCGTCCAGCTCTTCCCGATCCTGCCCGATCGCAGGGAAGCGATCCCGTGGCTGCTCGCCAACGCCCGGGCGGGGAGGATCGGAAACCTCGCCGGCGAGCTCCTGCGGGGTGAGGACGGTGCCGCCGGCGCCCGCTTCCGGCGGCCCGGGACCGATCGCGAGCGGGCCGCCTACGCGGCCGAACTCCTCAAGAAGGGCGATCCGTAGAGGCTCCTCCCGGCGATCCGGCAAGGAGCGGCCGGCCGCGGGCGCCGTGGTTGCGGAGCCCGGGAAGCGATATCAACGACGCCCGAGGCAGAGGACGGTCAGATCGTCGTCGAAACCGCGAGTCGAGACGAAGCTGCGAGCCGTCTTCAGGAGGCAGTCGAGCGTTCGCTCGGGATCGCCGTCACCGGCGCGGATGAGCTCCCGGATCCGTTCGACCTCGAAACGCTCTCCTGCCGGATTCGCGGCTTCCGACAGACCATCGGTGTACATCACCAGGAGCTCGTTCCGGGAGAGCATGAGGGTGTGTGGTCGCGCCGCCAACGGGTGGCGCATCCCGAGCGGCGTGCCGGCCGCGAGCTCGATCTCATGACAGCCGCCGTCGGTCCGCCGCAGGAGCGGCGGTGGATGGCCGGCGTTGACGAGCACGATCCGGCCATCATCAGGCGTGAGCACGCCGAACAGGAGCGTGGCGAACATCCCCTGGTCGGCCTCGGCGGAGATCTCGTCGTTGAGCGCTTCGAGTACCGCGGCCGGGTCGGAGGTGAGGGTCGCCGCCCGGCGCAGGGCGCCGGTCAGCCGTGCCATCAGCAGAGCCGCGGCGATCCCTTTGCCCGAGACGTCCCCGATGGCGAACGCCAGGTGGCCGTCGCGCAACGGGAGGCAGTCGTAGAGGTCGCCGCCGACGGCGCCGATGGGCGTGTATTCGGCGGCGAACCGCCAGCCGGGGGGGGAAGGCATCCGGCCGGGCAGGAAGCTCAGCTGAAGCCGTCGGGCCAGCGCGAGATCGTGTTCCAGCACCGCGCGGGAGAGCGCCTGCTGGTGGAGCTCCGCATGCTCGATGGCGAGCCCGATCGGACCGGCGAGCCCATCGAGCAGGTCGAGATCGGTCTCGGAGAAACCCCGTCCATGGCGGACGTTGTCCACCTGGAGCACGCCGACCAGCCGATCGTCCACCAGCAGTGGCACGCAGGCCACGGAACGGAGTCCGAGGAAACGGATCGACTCCGCTGCCGGCAGGTCGGTGTCGGCGCCGACGTCGAGCGAAACCAGCGCTTCCCGCCGGCGCACGACCTCCTCGAGCAACGTCTGGCTGACGCGGATCTCCATCGTCGTACCGCTGCGCGTCCGTGCCCCGAGGGTACGGAACCGGCCGGTCTTTTCATCCCTGGCGAGGATCAGGGCACGGTCGGCGTTGGGCAGGGCGGTGAGCATTCGCTCGAGCAGTTCCGGAAAGAGGCGTGATTCCTCCGGCGTGCGTGCGAGCACCCGTGACACGTCGAGGACGAAGGCGAGACGGCGCTGGAGGAGGGCAACCTCCTCGCTGAGCTGCCGAGCGCCGCCAGCGGTCAGTTCCGTGAGCGACCGGACGACCGAACGGCTCATCTCGGCCGGGTCGTCGGGACGAAGTGTCGCCTTCGGAGCCGCGGCTGCTTCCCGGCGGTGTTCAGAGTCGTGGAAGACGAAGACCGACGAGCCGACCCGGATCTCGTCGCCGGAGGCGAGCCGCACGGGTTCGGTGATCCGGCGGCCGTTGTGGAAGGTGCCGTTGCGGCTCCCGAGGTCGGCGAGGAAGCAGGCGCCGTCGGCGATGGTCACCTGGGCGTGGCGGCGTGAGACCGATGGATCCTGGATCTCGGAGCCGGCAAGCGGGTCGCGGCCGAGCAGCAGCTCACGTTCGAGAGGGATGCGGCGACCGGCCAGCGGGCCGGAACGGACGACCAGGCAGGGCGCGGACTCCCGCGTGGGTGCATGGTCCGGAGGCGGGGGCATCGGGGTCAATGATAGCGCCCGGGGATGGTGCTCACGAGCGCTCAGCCGCCTGCCAGGTCGTTCCCCAGCCAGCCTCGCAGCGCGGCCATGCCGGCGGCGAAAGCCTCCGGGTTCTCCTCTTCGACCCAGCCGGTCCAGTCGGCGGTGGCGCGCTCGAGCTCGCGGAAGAGACGGGCGGTGAACGGGTTCGCCTGCTGGATCGCGTAGTAGAGCGACGGATTCTCCAGCGCCACCGAAACGGTGGTCTCGAACTGACGGCGGAAGGTCGTCGAGCCGACCGCGTGGAGCTCGCGGCGGGAGAGGCCGCTTCCGGCGAGCACGCGCGCGAAGAGGAGGTTGACGAGGTGGGAGAGACCGAGCACGTAGGCGGCGATCTCGTCGTGCCGGGTGAGCGAGAGCGGGACGAGGGTCGCCGCGGTCTCCCGGAAGAGGGCGCTCACGCGTTCGTTGGCCGTGGCGACGCCGCAGTCGCAGATGCAGATCACCTTGTCGGAGAGGGTCCGCGCTTCTGGTCCGAACATCGGGTGGATGCTCGTGATCGCCACGCCCGCGGCCCGGGCGCGTTCGAGCGCCGGCCGCAGGTGCTCCTTCAGGCTCGCGACGTCGCAGACGAGCCCCCGGAACCCCGCCGCCGTGATCTCGTCGATCAGCGAGCCGACCCTCTCGATCGGCACCGCGAGAAAGGCCATCGTCGCGCCGTCGAGGCCCGCGGCGAGCGAGGCGGCGCGCGGCAGGTCGTCGGGGCTCGCGACCCCGGGCAGGTCGAAGACCCGGACCCGGTGCCCCTGGGAGGAGAAGAAACGGGCGAGCCAGCGTCCCATCTTGCCGGCGCCGCCGGCGACGAGGATCGTCTCGGCGCTGCCGGAGAAGGCCGAGAACTGCTCGACCTCCTGCACCCGGCACGACTCCTCGATCAGCTGCCGCATGAGCGCGCGCGCCAGCTCCGGGGTGAGGCCGAGGTCGCCGGCGGCAGCCGCCGCCCTGTCGAGCACCCGCTTCTCGACCTCGAAATCGCGCAGCGGGATCCCGGTGGCCCGCTTCGTGCTGCCCACCTCCCGCGCCAGCTCCATCCGCTCGGCCACCAGCCCGAGGAGCGCCAGGTCGAGGTTCCGGATCCGGCGCCGCAGCCGGTCGAGCCGTTCGTCGAGCTTCTCGGACATCGTCTTTCCCCTCCGCCGCGGGGTGAACTCGAGACGCCTGGATCGGCTCGTTCCCGCCCCGCGGAAGGGCTCAGCGTACGAGAGTTCCGGCGCGCGGGTCGAGGGCCACGGTGCCCACGGCACTTCGGGCCGGGACCTAGTTTCCTCGCGGAGGGAACCCGCCGGGGGCTACCCGAGGCCCCGGAGCCAGGCCGCCAGCCGGGGCGCGAGCAGCGTGACGAGCAGGACGAGCGGCCAGAGGTTGCCGCCCCGGAAGGTGTACGCCTCGAGGAGGAGGGGCCACGGCTTTCCCTGCAGCCGTCCGAAGGAGAGCTCGAAGAGGAGGGTGAGGAGGAGCCAGCCGCCGCCGACGGCCCAGAGGCCGGAGGGACGGGGCATCGCGAGCCAGGGGAGGGCGAGCCAGGCGGCGCCGACGATGAGCGCCGAGAGGAGCACTCCGCTCAGGAGGAGGCCAGCCCGGCCGCCCAGGCGGGGGATCAGGACCGCCTCCCGCAGCACCCCGTTCGCGACCGCGAGCCCCAGGATCCCCAGCCAGACGGCGAACGCCCTCCCGGCGACGGCGACATCCATGCTCTCACCCCGCTTTCATGACCAGTGAGCTCCCGGGAAGCATACGGGAAGCTGCCCGTTCGGGTGAGGACTCGACCCGGTTGACGGCATAGCATGGCGGGGCAGTCTGAACGGACGGGAGAGACCATGTACGAGAAGAGCATCGAGCTGTTGAACAAGGCCGTCGCCGACGAGATGCAGGCGGTCCATCAGTACATGTATTTCCACTTCCACTGCGAGGATCAGGGGTACGAGTCGCTCTCGCGGCTCTTCCTGCGCACCGCGATCGAGGAGATGCACCACGTCGAGCGGTGCGCGGAGCGGATCCTCTTCCTCGAGGGGGAGGTGGAGATGGAGGCCGCCGGGCCGGTGGAGAAGATCCACGAGGTGAAGGCGATGCTCGAGCGCGCCCGGGCGATGGAGGACCAGAGCCGGAAGGAGTACAACGTCTGGGCCAACGAGTGCGCCGCCCAGAACGACGCCGGTTCGCGGAAGGTCTTCGAGGGCCTCATCGACGACGAGGAGCGGCACTACAGCCAGTACGACCTCGAAGTCCAGCGCCTCGCCAAGCTCGGGGAGCGGTACCTCGCCCTCAGCACCCTCAAGGGCGGCGAGCCCGCCGTCGGCGAGGCCGACTGAGCCGCCCGCCTCGCCGCGCTACGCGGCGGTGAGCCGGAAGATCTCGACGAGCATCGCCGTCGCCTTCTCCATGTCGGCGACGGCGATGCACTCGTCGGTCGAGTGCTCGTTCTGGGCACCGATGCCGATCACGGCCATCTCGATCCCGCGATTGTTGTAGATCGAGGCGTCGGTGAAACCGGTCATGAAGACCGGCTTCGCGTCGATCCCGACCTTCGAGAGCGCCCGGCGGGCGATCCCGACCGACCAGGCGTCGTCGGCGATCGTCACCGCCCGGCACTTCTCGTCCACCGCGATCTCGGCCTTCGCCCCGGCCGCCGCGACCTCCCGCTGGATCGTCGCGACCATCTCGGCGGCGAGCGCCGTCGCCGCGTCGTGATCCGCCGAGCGGCACTCGGCGAGGAAGGAGCAGGTGGCGGGCACGCCGTTGCGGATCACCCCGCCCGTGATCACCCCGACGTTGGCGGTCGTCTGCGGCCCGAGCCTCCCGAGCCGCAGCGCCGCGATCGCCCGGGCGGCGGCGGCGATGGCGTTGATCCCCTTCTCCGGCTCCATCCCGGCGTGGGCGGAGCGCCCCTGCACCGTGACGTCGAGGGTGATGTAGGTCGGGCCGCCGACGATGATCGTCGCGAGCGTGTCGTTGTCCATGAGGAAGCCGCGCTTCGCGGTGAGCAGCGAGAAGTCCATCGCCTTGACCCCGAGGAGGCCGACCTCCTCCTGGCGGCTGATCGCGAACTCGATCGGCGGCCGCACGGGGGCGCTGCGGAGCGCCGCGAGCACCTCGGCGATCCCCGCCTTGTCGTCGGCGCCCAGGATCGTCTCGCCGGCCGAGCGGATGATCCCGTCGTCGCCGACCACCGGCTCGATGCCGACCCCCGGCTTGACGGTGTCGGCGTGGCAGGAGAGGAGGATCGGCTCGTCCGTGCTCGCCCCGATCCCGGGGAAGCGGGCGATCAGGTTGCCGTAGGCGTCGAAGACCGCCTCGCCGCCCATCCCCACCAGCTCGTCGCGGAGCCAGCCGAGGAAGCGGGCCTCGTCCCCCGACTCCGAATCGATCCGCACCATCTCGCAGAACTGCTCGACCATCCGCTCCGGCATCGCCTCTCCTCCTCTCGTGGGCTCCAGCGTAGGACGCGCGGCGGGAAGGCGCAAGGGTGACTCTTGCGATGGCGGGCGATCTCCTGCACGATGACGCGGAACGAAGCCGCCCGGGCGGGCGGGCGGCCAGGGAGGCAGGGATGGAGTACCGGCAGGAGCGGGAGGCGGTTCTGGCGGCGGCGCGCCGGACGGTGGCGAGCGGCCTCACCCACGGCACCGCGGGGAACGTGAGCATGCGGATCCCGCCGGGGATGCTGATCACCCCGACCGGGCTCGAGTACGAACGGCTCACCCCGGAGGAGGTGGTAGCCACCGGCCTCGACGGTGTGCCGCTGCCCGGAGAGCGGTGGGCGCCGTCGTCAGAGTGGCCGCTGCACGCCGCGGTCTACGCCGCCCGGCCCGAGATCGGGGCGGTCGTCCACGGCCACGCGCCGGCCGCCTCGGCCTTCTCCTGTCTCGGGCGCGACCTGCCGCCGTTCCACTACATGATCGCCGCCGCCGGTGGCGACTCGATCCGCTGCGCGGAGTACGCCCTCTTCGGCACGCCGGAGCTCGCCGCGCAGGCGCTCCGGGCGCTCACGGACCGGCGCGCCTGCTTCCTCGCGCACCACGGCCTCCTGACCCTCGGGACCGACCTGCCCGCGGCGCTCGCGCTGGCCGTGGAGGTGGAGCACCTCGCCGACCTCTTCCTCCGCCTCCTGCCCCTGGGCGAGCCGGCGCGGCTCTCCGGTGCCGAGATGGCGGCGGTCCTCGCCCGTTTCGCGACCTACGGTCAGCAGCCGAAGGGCTGAGCGGCGCTACCGGCGCTGCGGCCGCCGTTCGGGCGGGGCGGTGCCTGGATCGAGCGGCCAGGCGTGCTTCGGGTAGCGCCCGGCGAGCTCGCGGCGCACCTCGGGGTAGGTGCGCTCCCAGAAGCCGGCGAGGTCGTCGGTGACCTGCTGCGGGCGCTGGTTCGGGGCGAGGAGGTGGAGGAGGACGGCGACCCGCCCGCCGGCCACCCGTGGCGTCTCGGCGAGGCCGAAGAGCTCCTGGATCCGCGCCGCGAGGACCGGCGGCCGGTCCTCCTCGTAGCGGAGGCGCGCCGTGCTGCCCGAGGGCAGCGGAAGCCGTTCCGGCGCCTCCCGGGCGAGCGCGGCGCGCTGGGCATCGTCGAGTTGCGCCTCCAGCCACGGCAGGAGCGGCGCGGCGCGCAGCTCGGCGAGGGAGCGGCGGCCGGCGCAGAGGGCGGGCAGGAGGGCCCGCAGCTCGTCGTCTCCGAAGCGCGGCAGGCCGAGCTCGGGGCGCACCCCGGCGAGCCAGCGGACCCGGGCGAGGAAGGCGGCCACCGCCGGCTCGGCGAGCGGCAGGGCGGCCGCGGGATCCGCACCCGCCGCCGCGGCGAGGGCCGCCGCGGCCTGCTCCGGTGAGGCCGGGAGCGGCCGGCGGGAGAGCACGAGGTCGGCGTACCGCTCGACCCGCTCCGCCGTCACCCGGTCCCGCTCGGGGTCGTACCGGACCTCTTCGGCGATCGACAGCCGGGCCGGGTCGAGCCACTCCCGCTCGACGCCCGAGGCGATCCGGATCACCGCCTCGGCGTGGGCGCCGCCGTCGAGGTCGACCGCGACGAAGAGCTCCTCGGCGGTCACGGCCGACGTGGGCGCGAGGCGGGCGCCGCGGCCGCCGACGAGGAGCGCCCGGTCGCCGCCCGCCTCGCGCCGGCGGGCGACCCGGTCGGGGTAGGCAGCGAGGAGGGTAGCGAGGAGCGCTTCCTCCCGCGAAGCGGCGGGCTGGGTGGCGCTGGCGTCCGGGAAGCGGTGCTCGACCTGTTCGGCGAGGCGCGTCGCGACCTGCCGGAGCTGCCGCACGCCCCCGGCTTCCGCCTCGCCGCCGCGGAGCGACACGACCCGGTCGAGGAGGTCGGAGCGGGAGGCGGCCCGGCTGGTTCCGGGCGGCAGGTGGCGCTGCCGCTCGCGGAACGGATCCCGTTCGGAGAGGAGGGCGGCGGCGAGCGCCGCCTCGCGGAGGCAGCCGCCCGCGGCGCCGGCGAGGAGGAGCCGGCCGAGGCGGGGGTGGAGGGGGAGGCGGCTGAGGTCGCGGCCGAGCGGGGTGAGCCGCTCGCCCTCCCGGGCCCCGAGCCAGTCGAGGAGCGCGAGCGCCCGGGCGAGTGTCCCCGCGGGGGGCGGCTCGAGCCAGCCGAAGGCGGCGAGGTCGCGCTCTCCCCAGGCGAGGAGCTGGAGCGCCGCCCAGGCGAGATCGACGCGGGCGATCTCGGGCGTCTCGAAGGCGAGCAGCCCGCGTTCCTCGGACTCCGTCCAGAGCCGCAGCGCCCAGCCCGGTCCCTGCCGGCCGGCGCGGCCGGCGCGCTGGTCGGCTGCGGCCCGGCTGACCCGGCCGAGCTCGAGCCGGTCGAGGCCGGTGCGGGGATCGAACCGGAGCCGCCGCACGAGCCCGGAGTCGACCACCGCCGCCACGCCGTCCACGGTCACCGAGCTCTCGGCCACGTTCGTGGCGAGGACGACCTTCCGGCGGGCGAGCGGGCGCAGCGCGGCGTCCTGCGCGGCGGCGGGCAGGTCGCCGTAGAGGGGGACGACCGCGAGGCCGGCCTCGGCGGCGAGGGGCGCGAGCGCGCTCTCGCAGGCACGGATCTCCCCGGCGCCGGGGAGGAAGGCGAGCACGTCGCCGGCCACGGCGGCGAGCGCGCGGCGCACCCCGCTCGCGATCTGCGCCGGCAGCGGCCGCTCGTCGCGCCGCGGGAGATGGACGATCGCGACCGGATGCTCCCGGCCGGCGCTCTCGACGACCGGAGCGTCGCCGAGGAAGGCGGCGAGGGGGGCCGCCTCCACGGTGGCCGAGATCGCGAGCAGGCGCAGGTCGGGGCGGACCTCGAGCTGCACGCGGCGGGCGAGCGCCAGCGCGAGATCGGTGAAGAGGCTCCGCTCGTGGACCTCGTCGAAGACGACCGTGCCGATCCCGGTGAGGAGCGGGTCGTCCTGGAGCATCCGCACGAGGATCCCCTCGGTGACGACGAGGAGCGGGGTGTCCGGGCGCGCCCGGCGTTCGAAGCGCACCTGGTAGCCGACCTCCTCGCCGACCGCCCAGCCTCGCTCCGCGGCGATCCGGCGGGCGGCGGCGCGGGCGGCGAGCCGGCGCGGCTCGAGGACCACCACGCGGCCGCCGGCGAGGCCGGAGGCGAGGAGGAACGGCGGGACGCGGGTCGTCTTGCCGGCCCCCGGCGGGGCGCGGAGGACGGCGTTGCGCGCGGCGGCGAGCGCCGCCGCGAGCGCGGGGAGGACGTCGTCGATCGGCAGGGGAGCGAGCGCGGACAACGCAGCGATGCTACCCCGGCCCTGGATGGCGTCGCCGCTCGGGCTCCGGCGGACGCGCGAAACCGGCCACCGTTTTGGCCACCCGGCGCGCTACGGATGGCGGAAAAGAGGAGGGCGGCGCCGGGGCGCCGCCCTTCGGATCCCGGCCAGGGACCGGCGCCCTCACGCCTCCCAGGGGAGGCCGGGGCGGCCGAAGTGGCCGTAGTTGGTGGTCTGCCGGTAGATCGGGCGGAGCAGATCGAGCCGCTCGATGATCGCCTGGGGGCGGAAGTCGAAATGCTCCGCGACGTACTTCTCGGCCTGCTCCTCGGAGCCGGTGCCGTGGGTGTGGACGTTGATCGAGACCGGCCGGGCGACGCCGATCGCGTAGGCGACCTGGACCTCGGCCCGCTGCGCCAGCCCCGCGCGCACGAGCTGGCGCGCCGCGAGCCGGCAGAGATAGGCGCCGCTCCGGTCGACCTTGGAGGGGTCCTTGCCGGAGAAGGCGCCGCCGCCGTGGCGTCCCATCCCGCCGTAGGTGTCGACGATGATCTTCCGTCCGGTGACGCCGGCGTCGGCGGCCGGGCCGCCGTGCGAGAAGGCGCCGGTCGGGTTGACGAGGATCTCGATCCCGTCGCGGTACCAGTCGCCGAGGCAGCGCGGGACGAGCTCGCGCTCGACGTAGTCGCGGATCTCCGCCTGCCGCGTCTCGGGCGCGTGCATCGTCGAGACCACGAGCCGCTCGACATACTTCGGCTGCAGCCCTTCGTACCGCACCGTCACCTGCGTCTTGCCGTCCGGGCGCAGCCAGCCGTGCTTGCCGGAGCGCCGGTCGTCGGCGAGGCCGCGGGCGAGACGATGGGCGAGATGGATCGGCAGCGGCATGAGCTCGGGGGTCTCGTCGGTGGCGTACCCGAACATCATCCCCTGGTCGCCCGCCCCCTGCTCCTTCGACTGCTCCTGCTTCGCATCCACGCCCTGCGCGATCTCGTTCGACTGCTGGGAGAAGGCGACGAGGATGGAGATGTTGCGGTGGTTGAACGACAGCGCCGGGTCGGTGTAGCCGATCTCCTCGATCGCCCGCCGGGCCACGGCGTCGAAATCCACGGTGGCGTTGGTCGTGATCTCGCCGGCGAGCACCAGGCTGTGGCTCTTGGCGAGGACCTCGCAGGCGACCCGGCTCCGCGGATCCTGTTCGAAGCAGGCATCGAGGATCGAGTCGGCGATGTAGTCGCAGACCTTGTCGGGATGGCCCTCGGTGACCGACTCGGAGGTGAAGACATACGAATGGGACATCGGCGCGCTCTCCTTCCTGAGCAAAAAAACGGCCGCCTGCGAAAAGACCCGCCCATCCATCAGGAGAGCGGGTCCGCGTGTGCCGGACACTTGGTTGCCGCCGCGGCGGCCACATCCCCGCTTCTGCTGCGGGATGGCACCTTGGGTGTCCGCCCCAGGTTGCCGGGCCCGGGCTCTCCGGGCCGCTCCTGATGACGGCGGGATCATCTCACCGGCCCCCGCGGGTGTCAACGCCGGCGAAGGTTGCCGGCGGTCAGCCGCGCGGCGGGGTGACGTTCTTCTCGGGAGGCCTGGGAGCGACGTCCGGACCCGGGGGCGCGGGCTCGCGCCAGAGGCCGAAGAGGACCGTGG
>JAAYLR010000028.1 GCA_012521815.1 Acidobacteriota bacterium | reverse complement strand
CGGCGCGGCGAGGAGGTGGAAATGCTTGCTGCGCAGGATCAGATGCGGGAAGACGAGGATCACCGCCGCGTGCAGCCACCAGTTCGCCTTCGGCCAGAGCGGGGCGGCGGCGTTGCCATTGAGGTAGGTGAGCATCAGGAGCACGATGAAGATCGCGACGACGAGCGAGCTCCACGACTTCGGGTCGGGCGAGATCTTCTTCAGCACGAAGCGCCGGAAGGCGAGCGCGGTGATCGCCACCGCCACCGCCGCCGCCACCACCGAGAGCGCGAGATGGAAGGGCCCCACCAAGCCGCGCAGCACGAACGGTAGGAACGGCACGCCGAACGGCTCGAGGAAGTGATCGGTCGTCTCGAGACCGAAGGCGACGAAGCCGAAGAAAACCACGGCGTGGAGGAGGCCGACGACCGGGCGCCCGCCCACCACCCGCGAATGGAAGAGCACCTCGCGCACCACCCGCCAGAGCCGGCTGCCGAACCGGTCGGTCCGGGGGCGGTCGCTGCGGCCGGCGCTGACGAGACGCAGCTTCGCGGCGAGATCGCGGCCGAAGATGCCGGCGCTCACGAGGATGGCGAGCGCGAGAACGACTCTCTCCCAGGCGGCGAAGGTCATGATCCGGCCTCCTTTGCAGTTCGTTGCGATGGTAGCCCCGGGGGTACGGAACGCTTCCCGCCCGGCGGGGTAGGAGCCGGCTTCCAGCGGCTTGTCTTGACACTCGCGAGGCCTGTTGGTACAACTCCGCCACCATGGAGAGACGCCGCGACCGCCGCCGTTTCGCTGCCCGTGAGGCCAGGCGCTGGCGGAGCCACGTCCATCTTCTCGGCGCCTGACGGCCGGGCCCTGTCGGTCCCGGCACGCGGGACCCGGGGCGAGGCCAGCCGTCGCACCGCGTGACCGAACCTCCCTCCGGGCCCGGAGGGAGGTTTTTCATTGGCTGAAGCCACGCTCGTCGCCACCCTGACCGCGCCCCCCGACGAAGCGGGCGCTTCGCTCGCCGCGCTCGCCGGCCGGGCGGCGGTGCTCGAGGTCCGCGCCGATCTGGTGGGTGACCTCGATCCCGACTGGCTGCGCACCCACTTCCCGGGCCGCCTGCTCTACACGCTGCGGAGCCGTACCGAAGGAGGCGTCTTCGAGGCCTCGCGCGAACGCCGGCGCCGGCGCCTCACGGAAGCGGCCGCGCGATACGACCTGATCGATCTCGAGATGGAGAGCGACCTCGTCGAGCCGCTGCTCGAGGCCGTTCCCGAAACCCGGCGGCTGCTCTCCTGGCACGGCGCCGCGGGCGGCATCGACGGCCTGCGCCGCCGTTTCGCCACGATGACGGCGACACCGGCGGCACTCTACAAGCTGGTGGTGGAACCGGCGACGGCGAGCGACACGCTCGCGCCGCTCCTCCTGCTCGGAGAGCAGCGCCGCGCCGATCTCGTGGCGTTCGCGATGGGCGCGATGGGGGTCTGGACGCGGCTGCTGGCGCCGCGGCTCGGCGCGCCCTGGCTCTTCGCGGCGGCGGGAGAGGTCCCCGGCGCGCCCGGTCAGCCGGCGCTCGCGAAGCTCGTGCGCGACTACGATCTGCCGCGCCTCCACCCGGTCTCCTGGCTCGCCGGCCTGCTCGGCAACCCGGTCGCCCACTCCCTCTCGCCCTGCCTCCACAACGGCGGCTACCGGGCGCTCGGCATCCCCGGCCTCTACCTGCCGTTCCACGTCGAGCAGTTCGGCGAGTTCTGGCTCGACGTGGTGGAGGGCGGCCAGCTCGAAGCGCTCGGCTTCCCCTGGCGGGGCTTCAGCGTCACCACTCCGCACAAGGACGTGGCGCTCGCGGTGGCGGGCGCCGCGAGCCCGCTCGCCAACCTCGCCGAGGCGGCGAACACGCTCCTCCTCGAGCAGGGGATCTGGGAGGCGGACAGCACCGATCTGACCGGGGTCGTGGAGGCCCTCGCGGCGCGGGCACGGCCTCCGCGCGGGCTCACCGTCGCGGTCCTGGGTGCGGGAGGCGCGGGCCGGACGGTCGCCGCCGGCCTCGCCCGTGCCGGGGCCCGCGTCGTGATCGCGAACCGGAGCGACCAGCGCGGCAGGGAGGCGGCGGCCCAGCTCGGCTGCGAGTTCGTGCCGCTGCGCGATTTCGATCCGGGCCGCTTCGACGTGCTGGTCAACGCCACGCCGCTCGGCCACGAACCCGAAGACGAGCTGGTGGTCGAGCTCGGTGGAGCGCGGGACGGCACCGTCGTCGTGGATCTCGTCTACGGCGCGGCGCCCACCCGCTGGCTCGAAGCCGCCCGCCAGCAGGGGCTCGAGGTGGTGGACGGCCGCGAGGTGCTCCTGCATCAGGCGCGGCCGCAGTTCCGGATGATGACCGGCCAGGATCTGCCGCTTCCCCTCGGGCGCGAGCTGCTCGGTCTCGAAGGTGCGGCATGAGCGGCCCGCGGGTCACGCCCCGGCAGGCGGTGCCCCACTGCCGCGAGCTGCTCGCCGACACCCTCACACCGCTCGCGGCCTACCGCCGGCTCGCACCCCATGGCGCTGTGCGCTTCCTCTTCGAGAGCGTCACCGGCGGCGAGCGGATCTCCCGCTACAGCTTCCTCGGGGCCGGCGCGCGGGAGATCGTCCGCCTCTACCCCGACCGGCTGGAGCGGGAGCGGGGCTACGACCGCGAGGCGCTTCCGGGCCCGCCGCTCACGGCGCTCGCGGCGCTGCTCGGCGAGGTCGCCGCCGGCCCGGGGCCGGCGCCGTTCACCGGCGGCTGGGTCGGCTTCTTCGGCTACGACGTCGTCCGGCTGCTCGAGAGGCTCCCCGGCCGGCCGCCCGATCCGTTCGGCCTGCCGCTCGCCCTGCTCGCCCGCTTCGACAACCTCGTCGTCTTCGATCACGCCCGGCAGCGGCTGCTGCTCATCGCCAACGAGATCGAGGGGGAGGTGGACGCCGCGGCGGCCGAGCGGGCTCTCGACCGCCTCGCGCGCCACCTCGCAGGGCCCGCCGAGGGGGAGGGGCGCGGCCCGGTGCGGCTGCCGGAGCGGTTCCCCGCCCCGCCGCCGCTCCAGCCGGCTTTCCGAGGAGAGGCGTTCCAGGCGGCGGTCCGGGCCGCGCAGGAACAGATCGCCGCGGGGGAGATCTTCCAGGTGGTCCTCGCCCGGCGCTTCCGGCTCCCCTCGGACGTCCAGCCGCTGCCGCTCTATAGGGCGCTGCGGCTGGTCGACCCGAGCCCGTACATGGTCCTCTTCGAATGCCCCGATCTGGCGCTCGTCGGCGCCTCGCCGGAGATGCTGGTGCGCAAGGAGGGGGACCGGATCGTCACCCGGCCGATCGCCGGCACCCGTCCGCGCGCCACCGACCGGGAGGGGGATGCGCGCCTCGCCGCCGAGCTGCTCGCCGACCCGAAGGAGCGCGCCGAGCACCTGATGCTCGTCGATCTCGGCCGCAACGACCTCGGGCGGGTGGCGGCGCCGGGTTCGGTCGAGGTCACCTCCTACGCGCAGGTGGAGCGGTACGCCCGGGTGATGCACCTCGTCTCGAATGTCGAGGCGCGGCTCGCACCCGGCCGGACGGCGCTCGACGCCCTCCTCTCCTGCTTCCCCGCGGGCACCGTCTCCGGGGCGCCGAAGATCCGGGCGATGGAGATCATCGACGAGCTCGAGCCCGAGGCGCGCGGGCCGTACGCGGGGGCGGTCGGCTACCTCTCGTTCACCGGCGATCTCGACACCTGCATCACGATCCGCACCCTCGTGGTGCGCGGCGGCGAGACCTCGGTGAGCGCCGGGGCGGGGATCGTCGCCGACTCCCGGCCGGAGGACGAGCAGCGGGAGACGGAGAACAAGGCCGCGGCGCTGCTCCAGGCGGTGGCCCTCGCGCGCGAGCTCCAGGAACGGTCATGATCCTCGTCGTCGACAACTACGACTCGTTCACCTGGAACCTCGTCCAGCTCCTCGCGGCGGCGGGGGCGGCGGTCGAGGTCGTCCGCAACGACGCCGCGAGCGCGGCCGAGCTGCTCGCCCGCCGCCCGGCGGGGATCGTCCTCTCGCCCGGTCCCGGGCGGCCCGAAACGGCTGGCGTCTGCATGGAGCTGCTGCGCCAGCGGCCGGAGGTGCCGCTCCTCGGGGTCTGCCTCGGGCACCAGGCGCTTGGGGTCGCCTGCGGCGCCCGCTGCGTGCGGGCACCCGAGGTCGTGCACGGGAAGACCTCGGAGATCCACCACGACGGCACCGGGCTCTTCGCCGGCCTGCCGGAGCCGTTCGCCGCCACCCGGTACCACTCGCTCGTCCTCGAGCCGGAGAGCCTCCCGGCCGAGCTCCGGCCGGTCGCCCGGACCGCGGACGGCACGCTGATGGCGATCGCCCATCGCGAGCTGCCGTACCACGGCGTGCAGTTCCACCCGGAGTCGTTCGCCACGGCCGGCGGGGCGCGGCTCGCCGGCAACTTCCTCGCGCTCTGCGCCGGGGAGGAAGGGCGATGAGCGGCGCGGCGCGGACCGAGCCGCGGATCGAGCCGCGGCGGGCGCTCGAGCGCTGGATGGCCCGCCAGGAGCTCACGGTCCACGAGGTGGAGGAGCTCTTCGGCCGGCTGGTGGACGGGGAGATCGACGAGCCGGTCAAGGCGGCGCTGCTCGTGGCGCTCACGATGAAGGGGGAGTCGCCCGCCGAGATCGCCGGGGCGGCGCGGGCGATGCGGGCGCGGGTGCGACGGGTGCCACACGCCCGGGAGCGGGTGGTCGACACCTGCGGGACCGGCGGGGACGGCGCCGGTACCTTCAACATCTCGACCCTCGCGGCGCTCGTGGCGGCGGCGGCCGGGGCGGCGGTCGCCAAGCACGGCAACCGCGCCGTCTCCAGCCGCTCGGGGAGCGCCGACCTGCTCATGGCGCTCGGCGTCGAGGTGGAGCAGCCGCCGGAGCGTGCCGGGGCGCTGCTCGAACGGGTCGGCCTCGCCTTCCTCTTCGCCCCCTGCTTCCACCCGGCGATGCGCGAGGTGATGCCGGTGCGCCGCGCGCTCGGGGTGCGCACCGTCTTCAACCTCCTCGGCCCGCTCACGAACCCGGCCGGCGCCACCCGCCAGCTCCTCGGGGTCTTCGCGCGCGACCGGGTCGAGCTCCTCGCCCGGGTCCTCGCCGAGCTCGGCACCGAGCACGCGCTCGTGGTCCACGGCGCGGACGGCCTCGACGAGATCACCACCACCGGACCGACCCGGGTGGCGGAGGTGCGGGGCGACCGGGTGGAGCTCTGGGAGCTGGTGCCGGAGGATCTCGGCCTCACCCGGGTCCGGGCCGAGGCGCTCGCCGGCGGGACGCCCGAGGAGAACGCGGCGATCGCCCGCCGGATCCTCGCCGGCGAACCGGGGCCGCGGGCGGAGATCGTGGCGCTCAACGCCGCCGCGGCCCTCCACGTCGCCGGCCGGGTGCCCGACCTCGCGACCGGCCTCGCGCTCGCCCGCGAGACGCTCGGCTCCGGTGCGGCGGCGGCGAAGCTGGCCGAGCTCCGGGAGGGGGGCGCGTGAGCGGGCTGCCGGACGTCCTCGCCCGGATCGTCGCCCGGCGCCGCGAGCGGCTCGGGGTTGCCGCGGACACCGTCGTCCTCGAGGCCGCCGCCCCGGATCCCGGCCGTTTCGACCTCGCCCACCCGTTCCTCGGGGCGCTCGCCGCCCGGCGGGGACGGGCGGTGATCGCCGAGGTGAAGATGGGTTCGCCCCGGCTCGGGAGCCTCCACGGGCGGGTCGATCCGATCATGCAGGCGAAGAGCTACGCGGCCCACGGCGCGGCGGCGCTCTCGGTGGTCGTCGAACCCGACTTCTTCCATGGCGACTGGGAGCTGCTCGCCGCCTGCCGGGAGGCCTCCGGCCTGCCGGCGATCGCCAAGGATTTCGTCGTCTCCCCGGCGCAGCTCGACGCCGCCCGCGCGGCCGGCGCGGCGGCGATCCTCCTCGTCGCCGCGCTCTACACCCCCGCCGAGCTCGCCCGGCTGGCCGCCGCCGCGCGCCGACGCGGCCTCGTGCCGCTGGTCGAGACCCACATCCCGGAGGAGGTGGCGAAGCTGGACGGGGCGGAGTGGGAGCTCGTGGGGGTCAACAACCGCGACCTCCGGACGTTCGAGGTCGATCTCGCGCGCTCGCTCGCGCTCGCTCCGGCGCTGCCCGCCGGCGCGCTCCGGGTGGCCGAGAGCGGGATCCGGAGCGCCGCCGAGATCGCCCGCCTCGCCGCCGGCGGCTTCGACGCCTTCCTGATCGGCGAGAGCCTCCTCCTCGCTCCCGACCCCGGTGCCCTCCTCGCGGAGCTCGCGGGGTGAGGCCGCTCGTGAAGATCTGCGGCCTCACGCGGGCCGAGGACGCCGAGCTCGCCGTCGCGCTCGGCGCCGATCTGCTCGGGGTGGTGCTCTGGCCGGCGAGCCCGCGGGCCGTCAGCCTCGACCGGGTGCGGGAGATCGCCGCCGCCGTCGCCGGACGGGTGCCGCTCGTCGGCGTCTTCGTCGACGCCCGGCCGGAGGAGGTCATGGCCGCGCTTGAGACGGGCGGGCTCGACCTCGCCCAGCTCCACGGCTCGGAGCCGGTGGCCTGGACGGCGGCGCTCGGCGGCCGGGCGATCCGCGCCCTGCGGTCCGATGCGGAGCACGCCGCGACGATGGCGGCGCTGCCGGCGGCGTGGGGGTTCGTCGTCGACACCGGCGACGCGCGCCGGCATGGCGGTACCGGCGAGCGGTGGGCGTGGCGGCGGCTGCCGCGGCCCGGGCCGGGACAGCGGCTGCTGGTGGCCGGCGGCATCCGGCCGGGCAACGTGCGGGCGGCGCTCGCCGCCACCGGGGCCGACGGGATCGACGTCGCCTCGGGGGTCGAGGCGCGGCCGGGGGTGAAGGATTCCGGGCTGCTCGCGCAGCTCTTCGCGGAGGTCGGAGATGGGGCGATGGAAGAGCGGGCCTGACGCCCGCGGCCGCTTTGGACCGTACGGCGGGCGGTACGCGCCCGAGACGCTGATGGCGCCGCTCGTCGAGCTGGCCGCGGCGTACGACCGCGCCCGGCGCGACCGGCGCTTCGGCGCCCGGCTCGACGAGCTGCTCGCCACCTGGGCCGGCCGGCCGACGCCGCTCACCCACGCGGCACGGCTGAGCGCCGAGCTCGGCGGGGCGCAGATCTACCTGAAGCGGGAGGATCTCCTCCACACCGGTGCCCACAAGCTGAACAACGCGCTCGGGCAGGCGCTGCTCGCCGCGGAGATGGGCAAGCGGCGGCTGATCGCCGAGACCGGCGCCGGACAGCACGGGGTGGCGACCGCCGCCGCCGCCGCCCGGCTCGGGCTCGACTGCGTGATCTACATGGGCGAGGAGGACATGCGGCGCCAGAGCCTCAACGTCGACCGGATGCGGCTCTTCGGCGCCGAGGTCGCGCCGGTCGGCGCCGGCTCGCGCACGCTCAAGGACGCGATCAACGAGGCGATGCGCGACTGGGTGACGAACGTGCGGACCACCCACTACGTGCTCGGCTCGGTCCTCGGCCCCGACCCGTTCCCGCGGATGGTGCGCGACTTCCAGCGGGTGATCGGCGACGAGGCGCGCCGGCAGCTGAAGCGGGCGACCGGCGACGAGCTGCCCGACCTCGTGGTCGCCTGCGTCGGCGGCGGCAGCAACGCCCTCGGGATCTTCACCGCCTTCCTCGGCGATCCCGAGGTGCGACTCGTCGGCGTCGAGGCGGGCGGGCGCGGCGAGGCGCCCGGCGACCACGCCGCCCGCTTCGGCTTCGGGCGGCTCGGGGTGCTCCACGGCACCCACACCCTGCTCCTCCAGGACGATGCCGGGCAGGTGCTGCCGACCCACTCGGTCTCGGCCGGTCTCGACTACCCGGCGGTCGGTCCGGAGCACGTCGAGCTCGCCCGGCTCGGGCGCGCCGAGTACACCCGGGCGAGCGACGCCGAGGCGGTGGCGGCGCTGCGCCTCCTCTGCCGGACGGAGGGGATCCTGCCGGCGCTCGAGACGGCGCACGCCCTCGCCGAGGTGGTGAAGCGGGCGCCGCGGCTCGGCCGCCGCCGGCGGATCCTCGTCAACCTCTCCGGCCGGGGGGACAAGGATCTCGACTCGGTCGGTGCGTTCCTGGACGAGGAAGCCGCCACCGCGGCCCGGGGAGGGGAGTCATGAGCGCGATCAGCGAGACGTTCGCACGCTGCCGTGCCGAGGGGCGGGCGGCGTTCGTGCCGTTCATCGTCGCCGGCGATCCGGATCTGGCGACCACCGAGGAGCTCCTGATCGCCCTCGCCGAGGCGGGCGCCGACCTGATCGAGATCGGCGTGCCGTTCTCCGACCCGATCGCCGACGGACCGGTGATCCAGGCGGCGGGGCAGCGGGCGCTCGCCGCGGGGGCGACGCTCGAACGGATCCTCGCGTCGATCGCCCGGGTCCGGGGGCGCCTCGGGGTCCCGCTCGTCCTCTTCAGCTACGCGAACCCGATCCTCGTCCACGGCGCCGCCCGCTTCGCGGAGAAGGCGGCGGCGAGCGGCGTGGACGGGGTGCTGATCGTCGACCTGCCGCCGGAGGAGGCCGCGGCGGAGGTCTCCCCCGCGCTCGCAGCGCATGGCCTCGACCGGATCCTCCTGCTCGCTCCCACGAGCGGGCCGGAGCGGATCGACCTCGTGGCGCGGGCCGGCAGCGGTTTCGTCTACTACGTCTCGCGGACTGGGGTGACGGGGGAGCGGGAGGCGCTTGCCGCCGAGCTGCCCCGCCAGCTCCGGGCGGTGCGTCGCCGGCTCCGCCTGCCGGTCGTGGTCGGCTTCGGGATCTCGACGCCGGCGCAGGTGGCGGCGGTGGCGCCGCTCGCCGACGGCGTCGTGGTGGGCAGCGCGCTCGTGCGGCTGCTCCACGACTGCCGCGACGAACCGGAGCGGCTGGCGCTGGTGGCGGCGCGGGCGCGGCAGCTCGCCGCGGCCGTGCGGCCGGCGGCCGCGGAGGCGGGCGGTTCGCGCCGCCGGATGCGGCGGCGCGGCGGTCCGTTCTGAGCCCGCGACGCGACGTCCGGCCGGCGGTTCAGCGGGGGGCGCGTTCCTCGAAGACGCGGCAGAGGTTCACGATCACCTCCACCGCTTTCTCCATGTCCTGCACCGAGACCCACTCGAGGCGGGAGTGGAAGTTGTGCTCCCCGGCGAAGATGTTCGGGGTCGGCAGCCCCATGAAGCAGAGGCGGGAGCCGTCGGTGCCGCCGCGGATCGGCCGCTCGCGCACCGTGAGCCCGGCGCGGCGCACCGCTTCGCGCGCGTTCTCCACGACCTCCGGATGCTGGTCGAGGATCTCGCGCATGTTCCGGTAGCTCTCGTCGACCCGCACCTCGAGCGTGGCGCCGGGCCAGTCGGCCACCGTCTGGCGCGCCAGCTCGGTCAGGAACGCCTCCTTCTCGGCGAGGGCCGGGGTCTGGAAGTCGCGGATCAGGAGCTTGACCGTCGTGCGCTCGACGCTGGCGTTGACCACGTACGGATGGACGTACCCCTCGTATCCGGCGGTCGTCTCGGGCGACATCCCCTCCCGCGGCAGCCGGTTGATGAAGTCGGCGGCGATCTTGATCGCGTTGACCAGCCGCCCCTTGGCGTAGCCGGGATGGGTGTTGAACCCCTGGAAGGTGAGGACCAGGGTGTCGGCGGAGAAGCTCTCCATCTCGACCTCGCCGAGGGTCTCGCCGTCCATCGTGTAGGCGCACGCGGCGCCGAACGCCTCGACGTCGAAATGCTCGGTGCCGCGTCCCACCTCCTCGTCCGGGGTGAAGGCGATCCGCACCTTCCCGTGCGGGATCTCGGGGTGGGCGACGAGCCAGGCGGCGGCGGTGACGATCTCCGCCACCCCCGCCTTGTTGTCGGCGCCGAGGAGCGTGGTTCCCGAGGCGGTCACGATGTCGTTGCCGATCTGCTCGGCCAGGTGCGGGTTGTCGGCGTAGCGCAGGACCGCGGTCGGGTCGTCCGGCAGCACCAGGTCCTGCCCCTGGTAGTTCCGATGGACGATCGGCTTCACCCCGGCGCCCGGCATCTCCGGCGAGGTGTCGACGTGGGCGATGAAGCCGATCACCGGCACCTCGGTCTTCGGGCTGGTGGCCGGGATCGTCGCCGTCACGTAGCCCCATTCGTCGATCGCGGCATCGGCCAGGCCGATCGCGCGCAGCTCGTCGACGAGCGGCCGCAGGAGGTCGAACTGTTTCGCGGTGGAGGGGTAGCTCTCCGACTCCTCGTTCGACTGGGTGTCGATCTGCACGTAGCGCAGGAAGCGCTCCAGGACCTGGTCGCGGATCTCGCTCATCGTTCCTCCGGAAATGAGAATCGGAACGCGCCGGGGATCTCTCGCGCGCCCCTGGTCCCGGCGATCCTATCAGCGGGCCGGAGGGTCGCCGGCGGGAGAGCCCGGGTGGCGCTGCGGGGAAAAAAAAAGGCGGGAGGCCGATTGGCCTCCCGCCCCGGTACGGAAACCGGAACCGTCTAGAAGCGGATCCCGACGGCGACGAAGTACTCGCGCGGGACGACGTAGCTGCCCGCGCCGGTGGCCTTCCCGAAGTTCGTGCCCTTGGTGTAGCCGGTCGGCAGCCCGTCGCCATCCTTCGGGCTGCTGTTGTCGGCCAGGACCTGGGTGTTGAACGTGCGGAGGGTGTCGCTGTCGAACAGGTTGTAGACGTCGAACTTGACCCACGGCTCGAGCGACTTCCAGACCGGGATCCGGTAGGTGAGCGAGAGGTCGAAGAGCGAGGTCGAGTTGTACTCGCCCGCGCCCCGCTTGCCGAAGAAGAGGGTCTGGCTCGTGGGCGGCTGCTTGTAGCCGGGGTCACGGCCCTTCTGGATCGGCGTGATCGCGACGCTGGTCGTGTAGCTGAAAGTGAGCGGCGCGTCGTACCGGTAGAGGAGACCGGCGCTCAGGTTCCCGGCCCGGCCGAAGTCGAGGGTGTAGGTCGTCCAGAGACGGACCCGGTCGCTCTGATAGTCGTCGAAGCGGCCGATCGGGTTGTTCCGGGGCGACTGCAGCTCCGGACGGTCGCCGTAGACGGTCGAACCGATCGACTGCCCGCCCTCGCCCTCGTAGTTGCCCTCGTTCTTGAACTGGTGGGTCCAGGCGCCCTCGACCGACCAGGCGTCGGTGATCCGGTAGCGGCCCTGGAGCTGCGCGCCCTGGTAGGTCCGCTTCGGACCGTCGCTGTTCCGGTAGATCGTGTTGTCGCTGACGATCCGCTTGCCGGCCAGCTCCACGGTCGTGGTGCCGTACGCGTAGAGGGTGAAGTCCTCGACGATCTTCGTGAGGTCGCGATCGGTGTAGGTGAGCTTGAGGTATCCGCCGCGCGCGAAGCTCATCGCGGCGGAGAGGGTGTACTCCCTGTTGACCGGCGCCGAGAGGCCATCCTCGAAGAAGAGGTTCTTGCCCGGGACGCTGATGGCGGTCACCACGTAGTTGTTCAGATCGAACGCCGGGGCGAAGTCACGTCCCTCACCCGTCGGCCCCGCGTACTGGTACTGGATCACCGCGGGGTTGCCGACCGGGGTGTTGCGGCCGATGACCGACGGGTTGTAGCGGCCGCCGTACTCGGCGTAGGTGGCGTCGAACTTCAGCTTGCCGTCACCCAGCGGGTCGAACGAGAGACCGAGCCGCGGCGTGATGGTGTCGGTGTCGATGCCGGTGATGCCGCCCGTCGCCTCGGAGCGGGCCTTCTCGTAACGGACCCCGAGGTTGAACGACCAGTTCTTGTTCAGGTTCCAGCGGTCGTTGACGAAGAACGAATCGGTGGTGACGTCGAGCTTGGCGCCGCGGGTCGCGATCCAGTTCTGGAGGATCGTGTACGCGGTGCTGCCGACCGGCGAGTAGGTGAAGACCGGGATGAGCCGCCCGTTGGCGTCGTAGACCGGCTTGCCGCCCGCCATCTTGTAGTCGGTGTGGAAGACGAAGCTGCTCGCCGACTGGCTGTTGCCGCCGGTGCGGGTGACGATGAACCGCTCGGCGCCGACCTTCAGGTCGTGGCTGCCCAGCCGCTCGCTCGAGTAGAACCAGGAGAGCGAGCCGTAGAGCTGCTCGTTGTTCCGGTCCTCGGGGTCGGTGGCGTCGAAGTAGGGGGCGTTGTAGGTGTAGCCACCGGTGGTGCCGGGCAGGAGGCCACGGCCGCGCATCGGCGACTCCTGGATCGACCGGCCCGTGCCGCCGAGGCCGCGGAAGCCGAAGACCTTCTCCGAGTAGCGCGCTTCGGCGAAGAGGCTGGGGCTCAGGATGCCGCTGTAGCCCGCCACCCAGCCGTAGTTCACGCGCTTCGAGTTGGTGCCGATCGCCGCCATCTCGATCGGGGAGACCTGGATCTCGAGGTTGCGCTCCACCGGGTTGTCGGTGTACGAGCCCTGGATGCTGTGGTTGCCGCCGAGCGCCCCGGTGAGCTTCACCTCGTAGCGCTCGTTGGTCTCGACCACGCCGGCCGACTGGCCGGTCACCGGGAGGCTGGTATCGCTCGTCACCTCGGCGTCACGCCCGGCGATGAAGAACCAGATCCGATCGCGGAGGATCGGACCGCCGAAGGTGCCGGAGTAGATCTTCGACAGATCGCCTTCGCGCTTCCGGCCGAGGTTCTTCTCGAAGGGCGTCTCGTTGCGCCAGTTGGGCTTGGAGAGGTCGGCACGCAGCGAGCCCATGAACTGGTTGCCGCCGCTGCGGGTGATGACGTTCAGGACGCCGCCGGTGAACTGCCCGTACTCGGCCGAGATCCCCGAGGTGAGCACCTGCGTCTCGGCGATCGCCTCCTCGATGAAGAGGTTGTTCGTCTGGCCGAAGATCGGATCCTGAATGTTCACGCCGTTGACGAGGATGGAGTTGTCGTACGCCATCCCGCCGTTGATCTGGACCTGGCCGGCGACCGGGGTGGCGCTGTCGTTGACGCCGCCCGCGAGCGCGGCGATCGCCGTCGGGGTCCGTCCGGTCGGCAGGGTGTTGATCGTGTCCGCGGTGAAGTTGGCGCCCACGGTGGTGCTCTCGAGCGCCGAGGCCGCCTCGCCGGTCACGAGGATCGTCTCCTCGGTGGCGGCGATCTGCATCATCGCATCGGCGCGGGTCTGGACGCCGAGGCCGAGCGAGACGACGCGCTCCACCGCCGTCATCCCCTCGAGCGTGAAGACGACCCGGTAGGAGCCCGGAGGCAGTCCCCGCATGATGTAGTCGCCGTTGATGCCGGAGACCGTCGTGCGGTCTCCCTGCAGGACGTCCGACGTGGCCCGGACGGTGACCCCCGGCAGACCGGTGCCTTCCGAGTCGGTGACCGTGCCGATGAGAGTGGCGGTCTGGACCCCCTGGGCCCAGATGGCCGGACTGGCGGCGAGCGCCAGCGCCAGCGCGACGAACAGGATCGGATTCCAACGTTTCCGCATCTGCACCTCCTCCTCCTCCACAGGGAGCCTCATGGCAGCAAGCTGCCGGGTTACGCCAACGACATCTCCATGGGGCAAGTACCGGGCCAGAAGGGGGCGTCGAGTTCCCTTATGGAGAGTCGTAACCGATGAAGGTTCAGTTGTTTGCGAGGTATAACCGGGGTTATATACCGACCTCCCTAGACGAGGATCCGGGAATCCGGTGGGGAAACCGGATTTCCGGATCGGCACGGGAGGCCGGCATCCGTACCGCCAACCGTCAGGAGGTCAGCTTTCGCGGATCGCGCCGCGGATCCAGGGCAGGAGGGCGAGGCCCGGCAGGGCGAGCAGTGCGGTGAGCGTGAAGTAGGGGGCGTAGCCGAACGCCTCGACCCCGATGCCGGAGAGGGCGCCCGCCACGTCGCGCGAGAGGGCGAAGGCGGCCGAGAGGAGGGCGTACTGGGTGGCGGCGTGGGCGCGGTCGCAGAGGTTCATGAGGAAGGAGAGGAACGCCGCCGTGCCGAGCCCCTGACAGACCGACTCGATCGCCGAGGCACAGTAGAGCGCGGTCTGGAACGGGCCGAAGGAGAGGCCGAGGAGGCTCATGTCGCCGCGGGGCAGGTCGAGCGCCGCGACCGCCACGTAGCCGAAGTTCGAGACGAGCTGGGCGATGCCGAGCCAGAGGAGACCGGCGAAGATCCCCCGCTTCTGGATGAACCAGCCGGCGGCGAGCGCGCCCGCGATCGTCAGCCCCATGCCGACGCTCGAGGAGACGATGCCGATCTCGGTCGGGCTCATCCCGCGATCGACCCAGAACGGCTTGACCATCCGCCCGAGCGCCGAGTCGCCGACCTTGTAGAGGACGACGAAGGCGAGCACCGGGAGCATCTCCCACCGCCACGCCCAGCGGAGCATCTCCGGCGAGAGGAACGAGGCGACCGCGAGGGTCCCGGCGATCACCGCGAGCGTGAGCCAGAGCCCCTGCCAGCCGCTCCGGTGGGCGAGGAAGGCGAGCAGGAACGCGGCGGCGAGGAGCGCGAGCCGCCAGCGGCCGAGGCGGGCGCCGTGCGTCGCCGGCGGGTTCGCGCCGGCCGCCTCCCGCGGCACCCGCGGGCTCGCGAGGGCGAGGAGCGCGGCAGCGGCGCAGATGCCGGCGGCGAGCAGCCAGACCCCGCGCCAGCCGATCGCGGGCAGGTCGGCGAGCAGCAGCAGCAGGCCGCCGGCGAAGATCAGCGCTCCCCGGTAGAAGGAGACCCGCATCCCGTTGATGAAGCCGCTGTCCTGCGGGGTGGAGACGTCCACCGCGTAGGCGTCGATCGAGATGTCCTGGGTGGCCGAGAGCGCGGTGAAGGCGAAGAGCACCCCCCAGAGGACCGGCCCCGGCCGGGAGGGATCGAGGGCGAGGAGCGCGAGGCAGAGCCCGCCGAGCGCGAGCTGGCAGGCGGCGATCCACTGCTGCCGGCTCCCCAGCCGGTCGACGAGCGGCGCCCAGGCGGCCTTGAGCGTGTAGGGGAGGAAGAGCAGCGACATCAGGCCGATCTCCCGCAGCGAGACCCCGTGCACGCGGAAGTAGACCGGCCAGACGTCGTAGGCGATCCCGAACGGGAAGCCCTCGGCGAAGTAGAGGATCGCGATCCAGGTGAGCTTGCGGCGCAGCTGCACCGCCGGATCCTACCTGTCTCCCGGCGGGCCGGGGCACCTAGAATGCCGGTCGTGAACGAAGCGGCGGAACGGTTCTGGAACCTCTCGCCCACCGCGAGCGTGCTCTCGCCCGCGCCGGAGCGGGTGGCGGCGTTCGACCGGGAGGGGCGACTGCTCACCTACGCCCGGGGCGACGAGTTCTTCAAACGGAGCCTCGCCTCCCGCCTCTATGCCCGGGACCGGAGCGAGGGCCAGCGCTGGCGGGAGCTCGCGGCCGGCGACGCGGCGGCGCTCTTCGCCGAGACCCGCGAGCTCGCGCTCACGCTGGCCGCGGTGGCCGGCGACGCCGCGCTGGCGGCGCGGGTGCGGGAGGAGATCGCCCCGTGGACGCCCGCGCGGCTGGCCGGCGAGGCGGCGCGGTTCGCCGCCGCCTACCGGCCGATCGCGATCCTCCCGCCCGACCGGTATCTCTCCGTGGTGGTGCAGGCGACCGAGGGGTGCACCTGGAACCGCTGCACCTTCTGCTCCTTCTACCAGGGCCGGCCGTTCCGGGTGCGCGAGGGCGAGGAGCTCGCGGCGCACGTGGCCCGCGTCAAGGAGCTGCTCGGGCGCGACCTCGTGCGGCGGCCGAGCGTCTTTCTCGCCGATGGCAACGCGCTCGCGCTCGGCCAGCGGCGGCTGCGCCCGCTCTTCGCTCTCCTCGCCCGCGAGCTGCCCGGCCGGCCGGTGACCTCGTTCGTGGACGTCTGGAGTGGCGAGCGCCACGACCCGGCCGACTGGGAGGAGCTGGCCGGGGCCGGGCTCGAACAGGTCTACGTGGGAATGGAGACCGGCCTCGACGAGCTGCTCGCGCTCGTGCGCAAGCCCGGCAGCGCGGCCGAGTGCGAAGGGTTCGTGGCGGCGGTCAAGGCGGCCGGGATCGCGGTGACGCCGATCGTCATGGTCGGCCTCGGCGGGGAGGGGTACCGCGAGGCGCACCGGGAGGCGACGCTCGCCTCCCTCGCGCGGATGCCGCTCGACCGGCGCGACCTGATCTACCTCTCGCCGTTCGTCGAGGAGCCCGGCTCGGCCTACGCCGCCGACCGGGAGCGGCTCGGCCTCGTGGCGATGGACGAGGCGGCGATCGAGGCGGAGGCGACCGCCCTCGCCGTCGCTCTGCGCGCCCGCGGCCTGCGGGTGGGCCGCTACGACATCCGCGAGTTCTTCTACTGAGCGCCCGGCGTCACGCCTCCGGCAGGGCGCCGGCGGCCACGAGCTGGCGGACGATCGCCACGTTGTCGCGATGCCCGGTCAGCCGCGCCGAGACCCGGCCGCGCAACGGATAGCCGAGGAGGTAGAGATCCCCGATGAGGTCGAGGATCTTGTGCCGCGCGAACTCGTCCGGGAAGCGCAGCTCGGTGTTCACGATGTTGTCCTCGCCGACGAGGATGAAGTTGTCGAGCCGCCCGCCGGAGCCGAGTCCGAGCTCGTTGAGCATCTTCAGGTCGCGCAGGAAGCCGAAGGTCCGGGCCGGCGCGATCTCGGCGCGGAAGGCGTCGAAGCCGCTGAAGGTGAACTCGTAATACTGCTCGCCGATCGGCTGCGGATAGCTGAGATGGTAGGAGACCGCGAAGCCGTCGTACGGCTCGACGACGAGCGACTTTCCGCCCGTCGCGGCGACCTCGTAGCGGCGGTCGACGACCACCTCGAGGCGGGGCCGGTCCTGCTCCACGATCCCCTGCTGGAGGATCCTGTCGCAGAAGATGGTCGCCGAGCCGTCGAGGATCGGCACCTCGGAGTGGAGCTTGACGAGCAGGTTCGTGATCCCGGCGGCGTGGAGGGCGGAGAGGAGGTGCTCCACCGTGCGCACCTGCGCGGTGTCGCGCTGGAGCGTGGTGGCGTACTCCGTGTCGCCCACCATCCCGACGTGCGCCGGGATCGGGATCCGGCTCGGCACGGAGAGGAAGTGGATCCCCGAGTCAGGCGGCAACGGCTGCAGCACCATGCCGGTGCGGCTGCCGGAATGGAGGCCGTGGCCGGGGATCACCATGCTCTCGCGCAGGGTGCGCTGCGGCTCGCGCCCTTCGCGGAGGAGCGAGAGCCGGGGCGGCGCCTGGAGGGCGTATCTCCCCGGCTCGGGATAGGCTGACGCCTCGGCCCGGCAGCCGGTGAGAGCGGCCTGGCGGTGCGCGAGAGCGGCGCGCAGGGTCTCGAGCGCCTGGGCGTAGGTGAGCGGCTTCTCGAGGTACTCGAACGCCCCCATCTTGATCGCCTTCACCGCGGTCGCGGTGGTGCCGTGGCCGGACATCATCACCACGGTGGCGTGGGGATCGAACTGGCGCAATGCCTGCAGCGTCTCGAGCCCGTCGCGGTCGGGCAGCCAGATGTCGAGGAAGACGACGTCCGGGCAGTGTTCGGCATAGAGCGCGAGCGCCTCCTCGCCGCTCGTCGTGCGGAGGCACTCCACCCCGCCGTCGGTGAGGACCCCGGAGAGGGTATCGAGGATCGCGGGCTCGTCGTCGACGATCAGGGCGTAGGGCGGCATCTCACTCCTTTCGCGGCCGCGCGGGGCCGCCTCCATGTTATGCGTCCCGGCTCGGAATCGCCCAGGGGAGAGGTGGGGTAGGCTCACCCGATCCCGCGGGGCGGGAGAAGGAGTCGAGGAATGAGCAGGGGTGAGAACCGGACGGCGACCCGGCGGCGGCTCTGGCCGCTCTGGCTGATCGCGTTGCTGGTGATGCTGGCGGCGGCGGTCTACCAGCGGCGGACCGGCCCCACCTATCCGGTCCGCGGCACCGCACCGGCCGGCGGCGAGACGATCTCCTACCGGCTGCCGCGCAGCGCGATCGCGGGGACCGACGCGGCCATCTCGATTCCGGCCGTACCCGGCGTCACCGGAGAGCTCCGCTGGCGACGGCTGCGCAGCGACGACGACTGGCGCGAGGTTCCGCTCGCGCACGACGGCGGGCACCTGCACGCCGCGCTGCCCGCGCAGCCGCCGGCCGGCAAGGTCGAGTACCTCCTGCGGCTGCACACGCCAGCGGGGGAGACGGTCGCG
>JAAYLR010000027.1 GCA_012521815.1 Acidobacteriota bacterium | reverse complement strand
TCCAGGCCTCGCCCACGTTGCTCTCCACGCAGTAGAGCTTGATCCGCCCGCGCTCCAGGAGGTCGGCGAGGACGTGGATCATCCCCCGGGCCGCCCACTCGTCGCCCATCCCGCTCGCGCTCGGAAAGACGACGATCGGCTGCCCGTAATGGCCGTAGATCCAGAGATCGACGACCCGGCCGAGCGCCGGGCTCGCGAGCGGGTGCTGGGAGCGCCGCATGGCGGATCGGGGCTCCGGCTCGCTCAGGCGCCGGCCCGGGCGGAGGTATCGAGCAGCGCGAGCAGGGCGGTGCGGTCGAGCTTGCCGCGAGCGGTTCGTGGCAGCTCGCTCACGAGCGCGAGCGCGCGCGGAACCTGGTAGTCGGCGAGCCGCTCTCGGCAGAAACCGGTCACGGTGGCGTAATCGAGCTCCCCGTCCGTGACCGCGATCACCGCGCCGACGGCCCGTCCGGCGCCGCCGGGAGCCGGCACCCCGAACACCGCCGCTTCCCGCACTCCCGGCAGCGCCGCGAGCAGCCGCTCGATCTCCCGCGGATCGACCTTCTTCCCCTTGACGATCAGCAGGTCGTCGACCCGGCCGCAGAGCGCCAGCTCGCTCCCTTTCCAGACGCCGAGATCGCCGGTGAGGTACCGGCCACCGGCGAGCTCGGGACCGGGCTCCGGGAGGTACCGGTCGGCCACCGCGGCCGAACGCACCGCGACACGGCCTTCCTCGCCGACGAGCTCGACCTCGACTCCCGGGATCGGCTCGCCCACCGTGCCCCGTTCGGCGGCACCACCCGGGCGGTCGTAGGTGATCCCGCCGCTCTCGCTCGCCCCGTAGAAGACGTGGACCGGTCGCCCGCACCGTTCCCGGAAGGCGGCGGAGACCTCGGCCGAGAGCGGCGCCCCGGCGCTCACCACGAGCCGCAGGCTCGCCGGCAGCGCCGGCGGTTCGGCGAGGCGCGCCACGGCGGCGAGGAAGGCGGGCACGGTCGGCAGGAAGGTCGCCTCGCCGGCGGTCGCGAGGTGGAGTGGCGCGAGCGGCGACGGCGTCTCGGCAGAGAGGAGCAGCGAGCCACGCACGAGGGCCGGTACCGCGAGGCTCTTGAGGCCGTAGGCGTGGGAGAACGGGACCGCGGCGACCATCCGGTCCGCGGCAGCGAGTCCCATCACCGCCGCCAGCTGCGCGTCGTCGGCGACCAGCGCCGCGCTCGGTGCCACGACCCCGCGCGGGCTGCCGGTGGTGCCCGAGGTGAGCATCACCGCGCCGATCTCCCGGCCGACTCCGGCCGGTACGGCGGGTCTCAGCGTGGTGAGCTCCCAGCGCTCCGGCGCGAACGCCCAGCCACCCGGGGCCGCGAGCCGTCCCCGCGCACCGAGGAGGCCGAGAACCGCCCCCTGAGCCGTGGACGGCGCGCCGGCGTCGAGGAGCACCGGCGCGAAGCGCGCCCGCCGCAGCGCGAGGAAGCCGGCGAGGAAGGCCGGACCGTTGGCGGCCGAGAGGCCGACGAGCGTCTCCTCCTCCCACCCCGCCGCGGCCAGACGAAGGGCGAGCGCCGCGGCCACCCGGTCGATCTCGCCCACCGTCGCCACCGCACGCAGACCGGCCACGAGCGGTCGCTCCGCCCGGGTGGCGGCGAGACGATCGAACGCCTGGAGGAGCGGATCGGGAGGGGTCGTGGACACTGCGAACGAAGCCGGGATGGAGGTCAGGCGTCAAAGTATACTGTCGCCGGCCGGCTTCGCCCGGCAGCTCGAATCTCGACCCGATGTCCATCCCCGACGGTCTCTGCCACGACCCCCGCGCCCGCTCTCGCCGCGACCCGGCCGCGGCACCGGTCTCATCCCGCGCACACCGTGCCCGGCGATCCGCTGCGAGGTGACGATGTCTTCCGCTCCGGCCAGACCCGCTCCCGCCCTTCCCGCGGCGACCGCCGAGGGGCTCACCGACCGGATCCGCGAGCTGCTCGTCGACGCGCTCCGTCTCGACGGCCTCGATCTCGCGAGCATCGATCTCTCCACCCCGCTGCTCGGCGACGGGCTCGGGCTCGACTCGATCGACGTCCTCGAGCTGGTCGTCGCCCTCGAGCGGGAGTTCGGCATCGTGGTGCCGACCGAGGAGGTGGCGAGCGACGCGTTCCAGTCGGTGGGCACGGTGGTCTCGCTCGTCGAACGCCTCCGTCCGGAGGCCCGCAGGGAGAGCTGAGGTGCCCTTCCCCGAACGGCCCCGCGTCGTGGTGACCGGCATGGGCGCGGTCAGCGGCTACGGCGATGGGGTCGCCGCGCTCTGGCGGGGCCTCCTCAGCGGCGAGAGCGCGATCCGCGAGGTCACCCGTTTCGACCCCGACCGCCACCGGACCCGCTTCGCGAGCGAGGTGCCGGCCGCCGCCATCCCTCCCGCGCCGTTCCGGGGCGCTTCGCTCGCCGACCGTTTCGCGCTCGCGGCGCTCGCCGAGGCGCTGGCCGACGCCGGTCTCGCCCCCGGTTTCGCGGGGCGGACGGCCGGCGTCTACTTCGGCTGCTCGACCGGCGGCATCTTCGAGACCGAGCGGTTCTACGACGAGCTGACCGGCGGCGAACGCCGGGCGCGGCTCGACTGGCTCGTCTCCCACCAGCCGAGCGGCCCCGGCGACGGGGTGGCACGCGCCTGCGGGGCGACCGGGCCGGTGACCACGATCTCCTCGGCCTGCGCCTCGGGCACCCTCGCCCTCGGCAGCGCGCTCGACGATCTCGCCACGGGGGAGGTGGACATCACGGTGGCGGGGGGGGCCGACGCGCTCTGCGAGCTCACCTTCGCCGGCTTCAACTCCCTGCGCGCCGTCGACCCCGCGGGCTGCCGTCCGTTCCGGGCCGGCCGCGAGGGGATGACGATCGGCGAAGGGGCGGCGGTCCTGATCCTCGAGCGGGAAGAGGACGCCCGGCAGCGGGGGGCCCGCGCGCGGGCCCGGCTGCTCGGCGCCGGCGGCTCCTGCGACGCCCACCACATGACCGCCCCCGACCCATCGGGCGAGGGGATCCGCCGGGCGGTGGCGGCGACCCTCGCGGCCGCCGGCGTCTCTCCGGACCGGATCGATTTCGTCAACGCGCACGGAACCGGAACCCCGCTCAACGATCAGGCGGAGGCGGCGGCGCTCGCGCTCGTCTTCGGCGAACGCCTCGCCCGGCTGCCGGTGACCTCGACGAAGGGCGCGGTCGGACACCTCCTCGGCTCGGCGGGGGCGATCGAAGCGGTGGCGACCGTGCTCTGTCTCGAAGCGCGGCTCGTGCACCCGACGCCGGGCGGGGGCGAGGTGGACCCGGCCGGACCGGTCGACCTCGTGCTCGGCGCCCCGCGCCCCCTGCCCGCCGGCGCCGTCGCCCTCTCGACCAACTTCGCCTTCGGCGGCAGCAACGGCGCGGTCGTCCTCGCGGCGGTGGAGGCCCGGGGGTGAGCGCGCCGGTCGTCATCACCGGCCTCGGCTGGATCGGCGCCCACGGCGCCGGAGTCGAGGAGCTGAGCGCCGCGCTCGCCAGCGGCGAGCCCTGCCTGCGCGAGGTCGATCGGAGCGCCGGCCGGCATCGCCCGCAGGGGGCGCGGTTCGCCGGGCTGGTGCCTTCGGAACGCCTCGCTGCCCTCGTCCCCCCGATGCTGGCGCGGCGGATGAGCTACCCGTCGCGGCTCGCGGTGGCCGCGACCCGCCTCGCGCTCGCCGACGCCGGCCTCGCGGAGAAGGAGCCCGGTTTCGCCACCACCGGGATCGTAATGGCGACCGCCTACGGGCCGGTGCGGATCACCGAGCAGCTCCTCGAAGCGATCCTGCGCCAGGGCCCCGAACAGGCTTCGCCCAGCCTCTTCACGGAGTCGGTGGCGAACGCTCCCGCGGCGCAGATGGCCCTCTTCTGCCGCGCCCTCGGGCCGAACCTCACCCTTACCCAGCGCAAGGCCGGCGTTCTCCTCGCCCTCGCCGAAGGAGCCCGCCTGATCACCCGCGGCGCTGCCAACCGGGTGCTCGTCGGTGCGGTCGACGAGCTCACGCCGCTCCTCCACGCCCTCCTCGACCGTTTCCGTTTCCTCGCGCGGCCCGGAGCGCCCGGCGGCGAGGTGGCCCGGCCGTTCGACCGGCGCCGCTCCGGAGCGATCGCAGGCGAGGGAGCGGCGGTCGCCGTCCTCGAATCCGAAGCCGTGGCGGCGGCCCGGGGAGCGCGAGCGCGGGCGCGGCTGCTTGGCGCCTGGGGAGGGTGCGACCCGTCCGCTCCGCCGCTCGGCTGGGGGCGGGATCCGGAACGGCTGGCGGCCACCGCCCGGCGCGGCCTCATCCGCCACGGCGCGACGCCCACGGCCATCGACCGGGTGGTCGCGTCGGCCGCCGGCACGCCCGCCGGCGACCGGCTGGAAGCCGGGATGCTGCGCGCACTCTTCCCGGAGCGGCTTCCCCCGGTGCTCGCGCCGAAGGGGACGCTCGGCGAGTTCGGCGGCGGCCTGCTCGCCGCCGCGATCCTCGCCGCCGGTGGCGAGGCGAGCTGGCCGACGGCCGGCTTCGCCGAGCCCGATCCCGCGCTCGCTCTCGTTCCTCACGACGGCACGCCGCTACCGGCCCCCCGGCTGGTGTTCGCCACCGCGCTCGCCGTCGCCGGCGGCGCCGCCTGGGCGCTGCTCTCGCCCCCCTGACCCGCCGGAGGAGACCGATGCCCGGGATCGAGATCGTCACGCAGCCGTCCGAGTGGCAGGCGCTCCGGGAGCTCTCCCGCACGCGGCCGGTCTGGCTGCTGAAGCACAGCACGACCTGCGGCATCTCCGCCGCCGCCCGGCGGGAGTACGAGCGGTTCGCCGCCACCGCGGCGCCGGGCGAGCCCCCCCGCTTCGCGCTCGTCGAGGTGCAGCCCAGCCGCGCGCTCTGCCGGCAGATCGCCGCGGAGACCGGTATCCCCCACGAGTCGCCGCAGGTGCTGCTGCTCCGCGGCGGCGAGGTCGTCTGGAACGCCAGCCACTGGGGGATCACCACGGACGCGCTCGCCCGCGCCGGGAGGCCGGTCTGAGCCGCCGCCGACGCCCGCCAGCCGACCCGGCCGCGGCCACCGATCTCTTCCTCGCCCTCACGCCAGAGCGGGTGCTCGACGCGGTGGAGGCCGCCGGTCTCCCCTGCCGGCCGCTCTGCTACCCGCTCAACTCGTTCGAGAACCGCGTCTACGAAGTCGAGCTCGCCGACCGGAGCCGGGTGGTCGCGAAGTTCTACCGTCCGGGGCGGTGGAGCCGGGAGCAGCTGGCGGAGGAGCACGCGCTGCTCGCCGCTGCCGCCGCGGCGGAGATCCCCGTCTGCCCGGCCCTGCCGCTGCCCGGAGGCGGCACGATCTCCGAGATCGACGGGATCTCCTACTGCGTCTTCCCGCGCCGCGGCGGGCGCGCTCCGGAGGAGGTCGACGCCGCGCTCGCCACCCGGCTCGGACGGCTCGTCGCCCGTCTCCACAACGTCGCCGCCACGCTGCCGGCACGCCACCGGGAGCGGCTCACCAGCGGCGAGTACGTGCGCCGCGACCTCGCCTGGCTCGCCGCCGGGGAATGGGTGCCAGCCGCCTTCGCGGCCCGCTACTTCGCCGCCGCCCATGCCATCGCCGATGCGTTCGACGAGCGCGCCGCCGGTTTCGCCACTCAGCTCCTCCATGGTGACCTCCATCTCGGCAACCTCCTCCTACGCGACGAGCTGCTCCATGTCGTCGATTTCGACGACGCCCGGATCGGCCCTCCGGTCCAGGATCTCTGGCTGCTGCTCCCGGGGCGGGACGCGGCCACGCTGGAGTTGCGGGCCCGAATGCTCGCCGCGTACGAGGAGCTGCGTCTCTTCGACCGGCGTTCGCTCGCGCTCATCGAGCCGCTGCGGGGCCTGCGCCTCGTCCATTACGCCTGCTGGCTCGCCCGGCGCTGGCACGATCCGGTCTTCCCCCGCACCTGGCCGCACTTCGGCAGCGACGACTACTGGCGCCAGGAGACCGAATCGCTCGAAGAGCAGCTCGCGTGGATCGCGGGCGAGCGCATGGCCGACGCCGCCGGCCACGGACGGCGGCCCGACGCGGCAGCGGCAGAGGAGGAGCTGACCAACCGCGACCTCTTCTGGGACTGGGAAGAGCCGGAGTCGTAGTTTCCGGCACCGGTCGTGCGCGCCGGCTCCGGATCGTCTCCGCTCCTGCTAACATGCGGCGCACCCGCCGCGCACCGTGCGCGGCCGGAGGAGCGAGTGAACGACCCGCAGAAGCCTCCGTCTCCATTCGACAGGCCGAGAGAGGAACCGGGTACCGACAGCGCGGCCTGGGATCGCCCGCCGGTGGCCGTCTACGGGCTCGAACAGCCCGTGCGCTGCCCGACCTGCCAGGAGACGATCGATCGCCTCCACGTGGTGCGCCTCTACCGCGCCCGCGCCGATTTCGTCTCCTCCCTCCCGCGCAGCGGCCGGCTGCTCGTCTGTCCGCGCTGCCACACGGTGCTGCCCGGCGAGCTCGGCGCCGTCTTCTGAGCCCGGCCGGTTCGGCGCGCGGGGAGACACCGCGCGCCGTCCGCGCTATCTTCATCGGTGGAGACCCGAGGAGGTACCGCCATGGCCCTGATCGTCACCATCGCCATCCTGGTCCTGCTCGCCGCCTGGATCGCGGGGATCTACAACCGCCTGGTCGGGCTGCGCAACCGGTTCAAGAACGCCTTCGCGCAGATCGACGTCCAGCTCAAGCGGCGTTACGACCTGATCCCCAACCTCGTCGAGAGCGTCAAGGGGTACATGAAGTTCGAACGCGAGACGCTGGAGGCGGTCATCGAGGCGCGCAACCAGGCGCGCACCGCCGCCAGCCGCGCCGCCGCCGACCCTGCCGACGGCGAGGCGATCCAGGGGCTCGCGAGCGCCGAAGCCGCGCTCAGCGGCAGCCTGGGGCGCCTCTTCGCCCTCGCCGAGTCGTATCCCGACCTGAAGGCGAACCAGAACATGCTCCAGCTCCAGGAGGAGCTGACCTCGACCGAGAACAAGGTCGCCTTCGCCCGGCAGGCGTACAACGACGCGGTGATGCGCTACAACACCGGCCGCGAGGTCTTCCCCGCGGTCCTCTTCGCCGGGATGTTCGGCTTCGCACCGGCCCGGCTGCTCGAGCTCGAGAGCCCCGCCGTGGAACGGCAGGCGCCGCAGGTCTCCTTCACCTGAGGCCCCGGGCGTGGACTTCTTCGCCCGCCAGGAGGAGGCGCGGCAGAGGAGTCGCCGGCTCGTCATCCTCTTCGCGCTCGCGGTCGCGGGAGTGGTGGCGAGCATCTACTTTGCAGTCCGCCTGCTGCTCGTGCCCTCTCTCGGCACCGCCGGCGCCGGGCTCTTCCATCCGCCGCTCTTCACCGTCACGGCCACGATCACCCTGCTCGTCATCGGCGCCGGCAGCCTCTCGAAGAGCGCCGAGCTCGCCCGCGGCGGGGCGGTCATCGCCCGGTCGCTCGGCGGCCGGCCGGTGCAGCCGAACAGCAGCGAGCCCCGCGAGCGGCGGCTGCTGAACGTGGTCGAGGAGATGGCGCTCGCCGCGGGGATCCCGGTGCCGGGCGTCTACCTGCTCGAGGACGAACCCGGCATCAACGCCTTCGCCGCCGGCCTGACGCCGGACGACGCCGTCGTCGCGGTGACCCGCGGGGCGCTCGACGAGCTCTCGCGCGACGAGCTGCAGGGGGTGATCGGGCACGAGTTCAGCCACATCCTCAACGGCGACATGCGGCTCAACGTACGCCTCGCCGGGCTCCTCTACGGCCTGCTGGTGATCGGGCTCGCGGGCTACTGGATCCTCCGCATCTTCGGCGGCGGGCGTCTGCCCGGCAGCCGCCGCAACCAGCGCGGCTCGGTTCCTCTCCTCCTGCTCTTCGGCGTCGCGCTCTACGTGATCGGCTACGTCGGGGTCTTCTTCGGACGGCTGATCCAGGCCGCGGTCTCCCGTCAGCGCGAGTACCTCGCCGACAGCTCGGCGGTGCAGTTCACCCGCAACCCGCTCGGTCTCGCCGGGGCGCTGCGCAAGATCGGCGCGCTCGCCGCCGGCTCGCGCCTGCGCACCGCCGCCGCCGAGGAGGCCAGCCACTTCTTCTTCGCCGACGGGCTCGAGCGGAAGCTCTTCCGTTTCCTCTCCACGCATCCGCCGCTCGCGCGCCGGATCGCCCGCCTCGACCCTGCGGGTGCGGCCGATCTGGCGGTCGCCGCCGCGGCCACCGTTCCGGATCGCTTCCCGCCAGGCGCTCCCGCGGGCGTCGTCGGCCTCGCCGGAGCACCGGCCGCCCGGAGCGTGCCCGCTGCCGCCGGGAGGCTGGCGGCGGCCAACCTCGCCCGGAGCACCGCGCTCCTCGCCGCGCTGCCGCCGGCGCTCCCCGCCGCCGCGCGCGAGCCGCTCGCCGCCCAGGCGCTCGTGCTCGGGCTGCTCCTCGACCGGCGGCCGGAGGTGCGGGAGCGCCAGCTCGCGGCGCTCTCCGGGAGCCTCCCGGAGGCGGTGCGCGGCGAGCTCGCCCGGCTGGAGACGCCGCTCGCCACGCTTCCCGCTCACGCCCGTCTGCCGCTCGTCTCGCTCGCGCTGCCGGCGCTCCGGCGTCTGTCGCCGGCGCAGTACGACCAGTTCTCTCAGCTCGGCGAGCGACTGATCGCCGCCGACGAACAGATCGACCTGTTCGAGTACGCCCTGCAGCGCCTCCTCGCCCGGCATCTCGCGCCCACCTTCGGGAAGCGACCGCCGGCGCCCGCGCCGCCGGTGGCGCTCGCCGATACGCGGTCCGAGATCATCCTCCTGCTCTCGGCGCTCGCCTGGTGCGGCGGCGCGGCGGGAGCGCCGGCGGCGTTCGCGGCGGGCGCAGCAGAGCTGCGCTTCCTTCGGGAAGCGGCGTTGCTCCCCCGGGAGGCCTGCGGGCTCGCCGCCGTGGACCGGGCGCTCGACCGTCTCGCCGGCCTGCCCCCCTCGGCCCGGCGCACGCTCCTCACCGCGGCGGCCGCCACCATCTTCGCGGATCGGGAGATCACGGTCGCGGAGAGCGAGCTGTTGCGCGCCATCGCCGACGCGCTCGGCTGCCCGCTGCCGCCGCTCGCCGCCTGAACGGAAGCTCGATTCAGCCGAGCCGCGCCGCGAGCGCGGTGGCCGGCATCGGCGCGCCGAGCAGATAGCCCTGGGCGAGGTCGCAGCCGAGCGCGAGCAGCGCCTTCTTCTGCTCCTCCCGCTCCACGCCCTCGGCCACGACCTCGAGCCCGAGCGCGCCCGCGAGACGAAGGATGGCGCGCACCAGCGTGCGCTCCCCACCCTCCTCGGTCAGGCCCTCGACGAAGACCCGATCGATCTTCACCATGTCGACCGCGAAACGCTGGAGCAACCCGAGCGTCGCGTAGCCGCTGCCGAAGTCGTCGAGCGCCAGCCGCACCCCGACCGCCTTGAGCTCGGCGAGACGCGGCGCCGCTTCGGGGATCTCCTCGAGCCGCGCGCTCTCGACGATCTCGAGGGTGAGCCGGTGCGGCGGCAGCCCGGTCTCGGCGAGGATCTCCCGCAACAGCTCCGGCAGGCTGGGCAGGCGGAGCCGTTCGGGTGCGAGGTTGAGGAAGACGGCCGGAGCGTGCTCGCCGCCCGGCCAGCTGAGCGCCTCGCGGCAGGCCTCGCGGGCGAGCCAGAGGTCGAGCTGGGCGAGCATCCCCATCGCCTCGGCGGTCGGCACGAAGACCCCCGCGGGCAGCAGGCCGCGCTGCCGGTGCCGCCAGCGCAGGAGCGCCTCCACCCCGACGACCCGGCCGTCGGCGAGCTGCACGATCGGCTGGTAGTGGACCTCGAACTCCCCCCGTTCCCGCGCGTCGACGAGCTCGGTTTCGAGCGCCACGCGATCGATCGCGTCGACCTGGAGATCGGGCTCGTAGAGCACGATCGCCCCCTTCCCCCGCCGCTTGGCCACGGTGAGCGCGACGTCGGCGCGGCGCACGAACTCGGAGGCGGGCAGCGTCCCCGCATTGCCGACCACGACCCCGGCGCTGGCGCGCAGGCGCAGGCGATGGGCACCCACCGTGACCGGCTCGTCGAGAGCTCCGAGCAGCCGCCGCGCAGCCTCGATCGCCTGTTCGGCCGAAGGGATCGCCTCCACGAGCGCGGCGAACTCGTCCCCGCCGAAGCGGGCCACCGTGTCCCCCTCTCGCACCCGCCGCCGTGCCCCGTCGGCGAAAGCGACGAGCACCCGGTCGCCCGCCTCGTGCCCGAGCGAATCATTGACTCGTTTGAAGTCGTCGAGGTCGATGAGGATGACGGCGAGACTGACATCCTCGGCCGTCCGCCGCCGCAGCACCTGTCCGAGGCGGTCGAGGAAGCAGGCGCGGTTCGGCAGCCCGGTCAGGCCGTCGTGCAGCGCCTGGAAGAGCGTACGGGAGGCGGCGAGACGCTGCTCTTCGAGCAGCCGCGCGTTGGCTACCGCCGCCGAGGCCTGGGCGCCGAAGACCGAAAGCGCGCGCAGGTCGTGCTCGGTGAAGAGACGCGGCGGGCGGGCGTTGACGTTGAGCACCCCGAGCAGATCGCCGCGATGGACGAGAGGCACCGACATCGCGCTCTCGGGCGGAGACGGGATCAGATCGGCGATCTCGGCCGCCGGCGCCGGCCGGGCGACCGCACCCCGGACGAGAAGCGGCTCCCGGCTCGCCGCCGCCCGCCCGGCGATCCCCTCGCCGAAGCGCAGCCGCGCCCCGTGCGCGGCGCTGTGGCCGGTGGCCGCCACGGTGCGCAGCTCGGTCTCCCCGTGGACGAGCATCACCGAGGCGTCACGGCCGCCGAGCAGCTCGAGGGCGGCGTTGGCGATCCGGGCGAGGACGTCGCGCAGCTCGAGATCGAGGTTGATCGCGCGCCCCGCCTCGAGCAGGGCGTTGACCTCCGAGAGGCGCTCGGTGAGCGAGGCGGTGAGGATCCGCTCCTCGGTGAGCAGGCGCGTGAGGCGCCGGAGCTGTTTCTCCTTCTCCAGCGCGTAGAAGGCGAAGAGGGCGATCAGGACGAGCAGCGCGACCTGCGTCACCCGCAGCGGCAGCCAGTCGGGAAGGATCGCGCCGTGCAGCGCCACCACCGCGGCGAACGCGGTGGCGAGGACGATCAGCAGACCGAGGGCGACCGACCAGAGCTGCAGCCGCCGCCGCTCGACGCTTTCGAGCGTGGGCACGTCGAAGCTGCTGAGGCCGGCCACGGTCGCGGCCTGCCGCGCTCCCCCTTCGGCTCCCCTCTCACTCGCCACGTGCGCCCCCAGTCGGTGCCTCTGGCGCCGAGTGTACGCCAGAGGCCACCCGGAATGAGGCGAAATCGTTCACACCGTCGCGCTCGTCCGCCGCCGTGGCCGGCTGACCCCGCCTCAGGCGCGTGCCGGATCGGGATGCTCCGGATCGAGGCCGAGCTCGCCGCGAACGCGCAAGACGAGCGCGGGCTCGACCTCGCCGCGCCGGGCGAGCGCCGCCGCCGCGGCGAGCGCGATCGATTCGGCGTCCACCTCGAAATGCCGGCGCAGCGCGGCGCGGCTCTCCGAACGGCCGAAACCGTCGGTGCCGAGCGGCACCAGACCGCCCGGAACCCAGCGGGCGATCTGCTCGGGGACGAGCTTCAGATAGTCGGTCACCGCGACCACCGGCCCCCGCGCCCCGGCGAGCGCCCGGCTGACGTACGGCACCCGCGGTTCGGCGTCGGGGTGCAGCCGGTTCCAGCGCTCGCAGGCGAGCGCCTCGCGCCGGAGCTCCTTGTAGCTCGTGGCGCTCCAGACGTCGGCACCGATGCCGAAGCGCTCGCCGAGCAGCCGCCGGGCGCGGCGGGCCTCCTCGAGGAGCGTCCCCGAGCCGAAGAGCTGGACGTGGGGCGCCTCCGCGGCCACCTCGCTCGCCTCGAGCCGGTAGAGGCCGGCGAGGATCCCCTCCTCGACCCCCGCGGGCTGGGGCAGCATCGGGTAGTTCTCGTTGTAGAGCGTGAGGTAGTAGAAGAGGTCCTCGCGCTCCTGGTACATCCGCCGCAGGCCCTCGCGGACGATCGCCGCCACCTCGTAGGCGTAGGCGGGGTCGTAGGCGAGGCAGTTCGGCACCGCCGCCGCGAGCAGGTGGCTGTGCCCGTCCTGATGCTGGAGTCCCTCGCCGTTGAGGGTCGTGCGGCCGGCGGTGGCGCCGAGCAGGAAGCCGCGGCCGCGCACGTCGCCGAGCGCCCAGACGAGATCGCCGAAGCGCTGGAAGCCGAACATCGAGTAGTAGATGAAGAACGGGATCATGTCGAGCCCGTGATTGGCGTAGGCGGTCGCCGCGGCGGTGAACGAGGCCATCGCTCCGGCCTCGGTGATCCCCTCCTCGAGGATCTGACCGTCGTTCGCCTCCCGGTAGAACATCAGCATCCCGGCGTCGACCGGCTCGTAGAGCTGGCCACGGCTCGAGTAGATCCCGTGCTGCCGGAAGAGCGCCTCCATCCCGAAGGTGCGGGCCTCGTCGGGAACGATCGGAACGATCCGGCGGCCGAGCTCGGGATGGCGGAGCAGCCCCCGGAGGATCTGCACGAACGCCATCGTCGTCGAGATCTCGCGCTCGAAGCCGGCCTCGAACTCCGCGAACTGCTCACGCGGCGGCGGTGCCAGCGGCACGGTGACGATCCGGCGCGCGGGGACGAAGCCGCCGAGCGCGGCCCGCCGCTCGCGCAGGTACTCCATCTCGATCGCGTCGTCCGGCGGCCGGTAGAACGGCGTCTCGGCGAGCTGCGCGTCCGGGATCGGGATCTCGAACCGGTCGCGGAACTGCCGCAGCTCCTCTTCGTTGAGCTTCTTCTGCTGGTGGGTGACGTTGCGCCCTTCCCCTCCCTCGCCGAGCCCGTAGCCCTTGATCGTCTTGGCGAGGATCACCGTCGGTGCGCCGCGGTGCTCGACCGCCGCGCGGTACGCCGCGTGCACCTTGACCGGATCGTGCCCGCCCCGGCGCAGCTTCTGGAGCTGCTCGTCGCCGAGCCCCTCGACCAGCCGCGCGAGCTCCGGCGAGGTACCGAAGAAGTGCGAGCGGATGTACGCCCCGGTCTCGACCGAGTACTTCTGGTAGTCGCCGTCGAGCGCCTCTTCCATCCGCCGCAGGAGATGCCCGCCGGTGTCGGCGGCGAGGAGCGGATCCCAGTCCTGCCCCCAGATCACCTTGAGCACGTTCCAGCCGGCGCCCCGGAAGGCCGTCTCCAGCTCCTGGATTATCTTGCCGTTGCCCCGCACCGGCCCGTCGAGCCGCTGCAGGTTGCAGTTGACGACGAAGATCAGGTTGTCGAGCCGTTCGCGCGCCGCGAGCGTGATCGCCCCGAGCGTCTCCGGCTCGTCGGTCTCGCCGTCGCCGAGAAACGCCCAGACGTGGCGGTGGCCGGTGGCGGCGAGGCCGCGGTCTTCGAGATAGCGGGCGAAGCGGGCCTGGTAGATCGCCGAGAGCGGCCCGAGGCCCATCGAGACGGTGGGGAACTCCCAGAACTCCGGCATCAGCCAGGGGTGCGGGTAGGAGGCGAGGCCGCCGCCGGGCGCCAGCTCGCGGCGGAAGTTCTCGAGCTGCCGGACGTCGAGCCGTCCCTCGAGGAAGGCACGGGCGTAGATCCCCGGCGAGGCGTGCCCCTGGAAGAAGACCAGATCGCCGTCGAACCCTTCCGGCCCGCGGCCGCGGAAGAAATGGTTGAAACCGACCTCGTAGAGCGTCGCCGCCGAGGCGTAGGTGGAGATGTGCCCGCCGATCCCCGCCTCGGTCCGGTTCGCCCGCACCACCATCGCCATCGCGTTCCAGCGGATCAGGCTCTTGATCCGCCGCTCGATGCGGCGATCGCCGGGGTAGGCCGGCTCTTCGGCGGCCGGGATCGTGTTGACGTACGGCGTGGTCCCGAGCGGGAGCGGCACCCCGCGCAGGTAGGCCAGCTCACGCAGCTTGGCGAGGAGGAAACGGCCCCGCTCCTCGCCCTGCAGGGCGACGATCTGCTCGAACGCCTCGAGCCACTCGCCGGTCTCCTGCGGATCGAGGTCGTGGAGGCAGTACTCGTTCATCGGCAACACCCTCTCCTGAGAAGGCGGCGGGACGCGCGGCCACGCCGCCGAGTCTCCAGCCACGGCTCAAAGGGTGGAGGCTACCCTCGTCTTCGCCGCGTCACACGACGCACCGCGGCGAAACGGTCAGGGCGAGGCGCCGCCGGATTCCCCGTTTCCCCGCGGGAATTCCCGTGAGAAGGCGCCCGCGTCACTCACCGGCGGCCGGCGGGGCATCTCCCTGCGGGGCGGGGGCGGCTCCGTTGCTCCCCGAGGCGCGCGGGGCGCGGCGGCGGCGGCGGCGGCGGGACTTCGCCTCGCTCCCCTGTCCGGCCGGCTCGCCTCCGGCGGGCTCCGGAGGCGCGCCTTCGGGCGCGGCCTCGGTGGCGCCCCCGGTCTCCTGCTTGCTGGACGCCTCCGGGGAGTCGCTCCCGTTCTCCGCTGCCTTGCCCTCCTCCCCCTTGCCACGACGCCGGGGACGGCGGCGCTTCCGGCGATGCTTGCTCTCGCCGTTCGCCGGGGCGCCCTCACCCGCGGGCGCGGCGGCGGGCACCGTCTCGGCCGGGGGCGCCTCCGGGGCGGTGGGTGGCGGCGTCTCCCGGGCGCTCGCGGCCGGCGGCTTCTCGGCCGTCCGCTCCCGCCCCTTCTGCTTGTGACGCTTGCGTCCGCCGCGGTTGCCGCCGCCTTCGGCCTCCGGCTTCTCGCCGCCGTTCTCTCTGGCCACCGCGGCGACCACGTCGCGCACCTCGACCGCGGCGCGCATCTTCTTCGTAACCGGCTCGACGACGGCGCCCCCTTCCCGCTCCATCCACTGGATCACCTCGTCGGGGCGGTGGAGACGGGGAGAGGCGATGATCTCGATCCCGAGGTGGTATTCGCGCTCGAGCCGGGCGAGCTCCTGGCGGCGCTGGTTCTGGAAGGCGTCGGCGAGCTCGGGATGGAGCTCGATCCGCACCTTCTCCAGCCGCCCCGTGACCGCGCGAGCCTCGATACGCCGGAGGAGGTTGAGCCCCACCATCTCGGGGCTCGCGATCCGGCCGGTGCCGTCGCAGGTCGGGCAGGCGCGGTGGCTGCGCACCTTGAGCTCCTGCTGGATCCGCTGGCGGTTGATCTCCAGCAGACCGTTGGCGCTCAGGCGGCCGACCGAGGAGCGCGCCCGGTCGCTCTTCATCGCCTCCTTCACCGTCTTCTCGACCGCCCGGCAGTGCTTGGTGCTCTTCATGTCGATGAAGTCGACGACCACCAGCCCGCCGATGTCGCGCAGCCGCAGCTGGCGCGCCACCTCGCGCGCCGCTTCGAGGTTGGTGGCGTAGGCGGTCTCCTCCTGGCTCGCCGCCCGGGTCGACTTGCCGGAGTTCACATCGATGGCGGTGAGCGCCTCGGTGCCGTCGATGACGATCGCGCCGCCGCCGGCGAGCGGCACCGAGCGCCGGTAGATCGCCTCGATCTGCGGCTCGAGCTCGTAGGCCGAGAAAAGCGGCACGCGCTCGGTGTAGAGCTCGAGCCGCACCTTCGAGCGGGGCAGGAAGGTCTGGACGTACGCCTGCGCGGCACCGAACGCCTCCGGGTCGTCGACCAGGATCTCCGCGACCGAGTTGTCGAGCAGATCGCGCAGCGCCTTGATGATGAGGTCCTGATCGGCGTAGAGGAGCTTCGGCCCGCGGCCCTTCTTCGCCTCGGCCTGGATCTGCTTCCAGGCGCGCACGAGGGCCGCCGCGTCGCGGTTCAGCTCGGTGCGCGTCTGGCCGAGGGCGTTCGTGCGTACGATCACCCCGCAACCGGCGGGCAGGTCGAGCTTGCCGACCATCTCCTTGAGCGTCCGCCGCGTCTCCTCGTCCTCCACCTTGCGCGAGACGCCGCGGTGGTCGTCGTACGGGGTGATCACGAGGTAGCGGCCGGCGAGCGAGAGGTTCGTCGTGAGCGCCGCGCCCTTCGACCCCTCCGGATCACGGGTGACCTGGACGACGATCGGCCGGCCCTTTTCGAGCACCTCGTCGATCGCCGGGCGCTCCTTGCCGGCGGCGGGTTCGCGGGTGCGGGCGCCGGCGACCACGTCCTGGATCGCGAGGAAGCCGTTCCGCTCGGCGCCATAGTCGATGAAGGCGGCGTTGAGCGCCGGCTGCACGCCGGCGATCGTGCCGCGAAAGATGTTGCCGCGGCTCAGCGTGGTGTCGGCGACCTCGACCTGGTAGCTCTCGAGGAGCTTGCCGCTGAGCAGCGCGATCCGCAGCTCTTCCGGGCTGCGGGCAGAGATGAGCATCCGACGGATCAAGTTCCACTCCAAGAAATCGCCACGCACCGCCGTCGGGCGCTGCGGGCCGGAAGGCTCGGGGGCTGGTGGCGCCGCTCTGGCGCGCTGGCAGGTTCCAGCTTCGGGCCCGGGCAGGCGGGGGCGCGGCGATGACGGCCACGCCCGGCCCGGCCCGGCATCCTACCCGAGCCGTGGGGGACAGTGCGAGCGCGTCCGGATCGGCTCAGGGCCGGGCCGCCGCGGGTTCGAAGCGGAGCGAGACCGAGTTGATGCAGTAGCGCAGCCCGGTCGGCTCGGGCCCGTCGTTGAAGACGTGCCCCAGGTGGCCGCCGCAGCGCGCGCAGTGGACCTCGGTGCGGCGCATCCCGTGGCTCAGATCGGTCTCGATCCCGACCCGGTCCGGGGCCACCGGCCGCCAGAAGCTCGGCCAGCCGGTCCCCGAGTCGAACTTCTGGGCCGAGGCGAAGAGCTCGAGACCACAGCCGGCGCACAGATAGGTGCCCTCTTCGGAATGATCCCAGTAGGCACCGGCGAACGCCGGTTCGGTTCCCTTGCCGCGCAGCACCCGGTACTGCTCCGGGGTGAGGCTCTCGCGCCACTCCGCGTCGCTCTTCATCATCGTTCCACCTCCACGGCCTTTCTCCACTCTATCGCCCGCCGGCGGGCGGAAGGCGATAGATCGCCAGCACCGTCCCGCCCTGCCGCCGCCATTCGGCCACCGGCACGAGCCGGTCGCGGCAGAACCGGGTGAGGGCGTTGTCCCAGTCGTCGCGCCGCACCGTCATCACGTAGACCGGCCGCGCGGCGGCGAGCGCGAAGAGCCGGTCGAGCAGCGGCGGCGGGATCCCCGGCCGCGCCGGCGAGGTGAGCGGCAGCAGGTCGATGTCGGCCCGCAGCCGCACCGGCGCCACCAGCCGCACGGCGTGCTCGGCGATCGGCACCGCGAGCGCACTCCCCGGCTCGGCGTGCGCGGAGAGCCAGGCGAGCCCCTGCCGGTAGCTCGCCCCCCAGTAGTCGCCGGCCTGCGGCAGCCCCCGCGCCTGGGCGCCGCCGAGGCCGCCCACGAGCTCGTTCCAGTAGGTCGTCCCGAACGGGTGTACCGCCGCGAGCGCCGCTACCTGGGCGAGGAGCGGCACCGCGACCAGGGCGGCGGCGAGCGCCCGCCCGCGCCTCGCGGACGGGACCCGGGCTCGCGCGAACCGCGCCGCCGCCGCGAGCCCGAGCCCGCCCACCGCGGCGAGCGGCGGGAAGAGCTCCAGGAAGTGGCGCACGCCGTCGAAGTTGACCGCGCCGGGCAGGTGGAGCCGCGCGAGCACCACCCCGATCCAGAGCACGAGGAGCCGGGCGAGCCGGTCGCCCGCGCGCAGCCGGCGGACGAGCGGCCCGAGCCCGAGGGCGACGGCGAGGAGGAACGGCAGCGGCGTCGTCCAGGCGAGCGCCGCGAGGGCGCTCGCGTGGCTCCCGGGCGCCATCGCCTGCTCGCGGGTCAGCAGGTAGGAGAGGTGCGCCCCGAGCCGCCCGACCGGGTCGGCCCAGAGGTACGGCCAGCTCCCGACGAGGACGGCGGTGCCGGCGAGCCCGGCGCCGACGAGTGCGAGCAGGAGGGTGCGGCCTCGCCCGCGCCACCCCTCCGGCCACGGCCCCCAGGCGATCGCCCCGGCGACGACGAGCGGCAGGAAGAGGGCGTTGGCCTTGGTCGCGAGCGCGAGCCCCCAGAGAGCCCCGGCGCCGACCACCCCGCCGGCGGAGCCCCGCTCCCAGGCGCTGGCGAACGCGGCGAGGGCAACGGTGAAGAGCGCCATCGACGGGTAGTCCTTCGGGTTCGAGAGGAGATCGCCGGCGAGCCGTGGCGCGGTGAAGAGAAGCAGGATCCCGGTCGTCGCCGCGAGGAGCCCGAGCCGGCGCGCGAGGAAGGGGAACCAGACGAGGACGAGCAGCAGGCCGAAACCGAGGTTCATCGCCTGGAAGCCGTCGAACGGGTCGAGCCAGCCGAGCCACCGGGAGAAGAGCACCGAGCTCGCCGCCCCCACGATGTTCGCCACCGGGTAGTACTCCCAGGGGCGGGAGCGGAAGGGCGAGGCGGTGAGATCCGGCTGGTGGCCCGGCGGGTACGGATCGGCCGCGAAGTCGAGATAGCGCGCGTCGAAGCTCGTGAAGTAGGAGAGGTACCGCTGCCCGAAGAAGAGATCGCCGAGGGCGGCGTCCCAGGTCACGTTGCTCGTGTCGAGCGCCGGGAAGCCGAGGGCGAGCAGCGCGAGAGCGAGCAGCGCGGCGATGACGTGGATACGGCGATCCGGCGGCCTGGTCATCCCCTCACCGCAGGGCGTACAGGCGCCACGGCCCGCCGCCGTCGATCTCCGGCATCGCGACCGCCGGCGGAGCGCCGGCGGCGAGCGCCTGCAGGCCAGGAGGATAGAGAGCACCGCGTGGGACCGGATCGACCACGAGGTGGGTGATCCCGAGCTCGCCCAGCCGGCGGGCGGCCGCCTCGGGCGTGTCGGCGCCCGCGAGCAGGAACGCGATCTGCGACGCCTCGTAGAAGCTGTCGGCCAGACAGGGGCGCGGGCAGTAGTACGCCTGGTTCGTGTTCAGGAGCAGGAGGCGGGCGTCGGCCGGAAGGAGGGCGTCCGCCCGCCGGAAGAGCGGCGGCACCGCCAGCTCCCGGACCGCCGCCCCCCGGGCGAGAAGGGGCGGTCCGATCCGGAGGGCGCGCTCCCGCTCCCGCCCCGAGGCGAACCAGAGGGTGCCGCCGAGCAGCGCCACGAGCCCCCAGGCGAGTAGCCGCCGGTGGCTCCCCCGGAGCCGTCCGCTGGTGGCCGCGACCGCCCGCCCCGCGGCGAGGGCGAAGAGCGGCAGCGCCGGGATGAGGAACCGGAGCTGCTGCGGGCCGGCGGCCCAGAGCGCGAAGAGGAGCGCGGCCGCCGCAAGCGGCCGCGCCACCCGCGGGCGGCGGCGGGCGGCGGCGAGCGCTCCCGGCACCGCAAGGAGCCAGAGGGGACCGAGACGGCCGTCGAACCGCGCGTACCCCTCGCCGCCGGCGACAATCACCCGCCAGGGGAGGAGGAGGTAGTCGAGGAGGCCGCGCCCCATCCCGATCCCCCGCTGCCAGGCGACGAGGCGCTCGCCGAGGGCGGCGCTCCACTCCGGGCCGCCGAACCAGGAGTAGAGAAACGGGTAGACAGGGTTGCCGGTCAGGAGCGCGCTCCGCACGAGCCAGGGGGTGAGGAGGAGCGCAACGGGCAGCACGAGCCCGAGACCAACGGCGACGAAAGCCCGTTTCGGCCCGGCGCGCCGCATCGCCAGCCCCAGCGCGAAGAGCCCCAGGGTGCCGGCGAGGAGGAAACCGGTCGACTTCGCTCCCGCAGCCCAGCCAAGGGCGACGCCGGCCGGCAGGAGGGTACGGGCCGAGATCTCCCCGGCGAGCGCCCGCTCCAGGAGGAGGAACGCCACGAGGCAGGCCAGGGCGAGGG
>JAAYLR010000243.1 GCA_012521815.1 Acidobacteriota bacterium | reverse complement strand
GTGTGGGACCTGCGCCCCGTGAACGGCTCGAGACCGCTCCAGGCGGTCGAGAAGGTGAAGACCTCGAGCTCGTCGCTGCGGTTGATGCCCACGCCGAGGTGGAAGGCAAGCGCGGGGTCGTCGGTCTCCCACGAGATCTCGAGCTCGAACGGCTCGCCCGACCGGTAGCTCGGCCACTCGCCGGTGACCCGTGTCTGCCGCACCGCGGTCAGCCGGGCTCCGGCCCGCGGAACCGCCGCCCCGGCGGCGCTCTGCCCGGCCGCCGCCGGCGTTTCGCCGGCAGCTGCCGCCGCGGCGCTGCGGGCGAGGAGATAGCGTTCGTACTCCCTCACTACCTCCGCGGTCTCGCCGAGGGCCCGCATCCGCCCCTCGTGGAGCCAGAGCACCCGCCGGCAGAAGGCGGAGATGTAGTACATCGCGTGCGAGCAGAAGAGCAGCGTGCCGCCCCCCTCCACGAAGGCGAGGAGGCGATCCATGCACTTCTTCTGGAAGTAGCCGTCGCCGACCGAGAGCGCCTCGTCGACGATCAGCACGTCGGGCGCCACCGAGGTGGCGATCGCGAAGCCGAGCCGCATCGCCATGCCGCTCGAGTAGGTGCGCACCGGGCGATCGATGTCGGCACCGAGCTCGGCGAAGTCGAGCACCTGCGGCGTGCAGTCGCGCACCTCCGCCGCCGAGAGGCCGAGCAGCGCCGCCGTGAGCTGGATATTCTGCCGGCCGGAGAAATCGGGGTGGAAGCCGGCCCCGAGCTCGAGGAGCGAGGTGAGGCGCCCGCGCACGGCGGTCCGTCCGCTCGTCGGGCTGGTCACCCCGGCGAGGATCTTGAGCAACGTGCTCTTGCCCGCGCCGTTCTCGCCGACCACACCGAACCCCTCGCCGCGCGGCAGCGCGAAGCTGACGTCGGACAGCGCGACGAAACCCTCGGGTGCCGGCCGGTGGGCGAGCAGCCGGCCGAGGCGCTGCCAGCCCGAGCCGGGGCGGCGGTAGATCTTGGTGACCCGGTCCACCTCGACCACGAGCGGAGCTGGCGGAGAGGCGCCTTCAGATCTCATCGGCGAAGGTCGGCCGGGCCCGGCGGAAGACGAAGAGGCCCAGCGCCAGGAGCGCCCCGGCCGCGATCACGAGGGCGGCGAGCGCGGCTGGCTCCGGCGCCGCTCCCCCGATCAGGGCCTGCCGGTAGAGGCCCACGAGCGCGGCGGCCGGGTTGAAGAGCAGCCAGCCGCGCACTCTCTCCGGCATGAGCGCCTGCGGGTAGACGATCGGGGTCAGATAGAACCAGGCCTGCAGCGCGATCCCCAGCAGCTGCGAGGTGTCGCGCACGGCGACGTTGACCGCCGCGAGCAGGAGCGCGAGGCCGGCGGTGAGCGCGAGCTGGAGCGGCAGCGCCAGCAGCAGCCAGGGCAGGGATCCCGGCGAGAGATCGCCGACCAGCGCGAGGATGGGGATGAAGAGACCGAGGCCGATGAGCAGATGGAGCGCCGCGGTCAGCACCACGGTCAGCGGCAGCAGCTCGCTCGGAAAGCTGAGCTTCTTGACCAGCATCGCGTTGTCGGTGATCGCCGTGGCGCCCCGGGCGACCCCCTCGTGGAGCGCCATCCAGGGCAGCAGGCCGCAGAAGAGGAAGAGCGCGAAATGCTCCGTCCGCTCCCCGGTGAGCGGGATCCTGAGGACGAAGGAGAAGACGAACGAGAAGAGCGCGAGCTGCCAGAGCGGGTGCGCGAACGACCAGGCCAGCCCGAAGAACGAGCCGGCGTACCGGCCGCGGAAATCGCGGCGCACGAGCTCGGAGAGGAGAAAGGTCTTCACGCGCTCCGGTCTCTCGCCGGCACCCGTGGCCGCCGGCGATGGCGGCCGGCCGGGCGGCCGATCCGGTGAGGGATCATCCGCCCGGCACCGGGGTCACCGCTCCGGGTTGCAGATCGTCCGCAGTACCTGGGCCGGCATGCCGATCGAGTAGCGCCGCTCGGCGCTCGCGGTCACCCCGACCCAGCCCTGGGCTGCCTCGCCGAACAGCTCCCCGTCGTGCGACAGGTCCACCATGAACCGGCCGAACGGGCGATAGATCGGCAGTCCCCCCTCGCCGCCCACGGGGATCCGCTGCGTCGCCCACGGGAAACGCCCCATGTCCTCCTGAACCAGCGTCACGTGACCCGCCTCGTCGAACACCGCCGCCCAGTCATG
>JAAYLR010000242.1 GCA_012521815.1 Acidobacteriota bacterium | reverse complement strand
GGGTGGCACTGCCGCGCCCGGGCGTGTACTGTCGGCGGATGCCGGTGTCGCGCCCGTTCTCCGCTCCGTCCGCTGCCGAGCGGGAGGGTCTCCCGGCGGCGGCGGTCGGGGCCGGGGAGGCGGGGCGGCGGTGGCTCGGCTGGGGCGGGCTCGCGCTCCTCGCCGGGTTCGCGCTGCTGCTCCTCGCCCGGCCCGAGCTGCGGGAGTGGCAGCAGGCGCTCGCGTTCGCCGAGGGGTATGCCGGGCGGTGGTGGTTCGCGCCGGCGCTCGCGCTCGTGACCGCGCTGCTCTTCGGCGCCTCGCTGCCCGGTTCGGCGGTCGTCTGGGTGGCGGGGCTGCTGCTGCCGCCGGTGGTGGCGGTGCCCACCTTCGTCGCCGGGGCGGTGGCGGGGTCGTGCGGCGCCTTCTGGTGCAGCCGGCAGGCACGGGCCGCCGGCTCCCCGGCGGCCCGGGGGCGGTTCGCGCGGCTCCTCGCCGAGCGGAGCGACTTCCCCACCCTGCTCGCCCTGCGGCTCGCGCCGGGAATCCCGCACGCGGCGCTCAACCTCGGCGCCGGCTACTTCGGGGTGCCGCCGGGGCGGTTCGCCGCCAGCACCGCGCTCGGGCTCGCGCTCAAGGGGGGGCTCTACATCACCGCGATCCACCGGGCGGCGCGGCTCGAAACGCTCGCCGAGGCGCTCCACTGGCCGGTCCTCGCCCCGCTCGCGCTCCTGGCGCTGCTCCTCCTCTTCGGCCCCCGGCTGCGTGCTCGCGCCCGCGCCCGCAGTCGGGAGGCGACCCGGCTCGAAACGGCCTGACGGCGGGAACGCCGCTTCAGCCCGGCAGGCGGCGCGGGCGGGTCATCGTCGCCGGCGCGAGCAGCTCGTCGAGCTCCGCGGCTCCGAGCAGGCCGCGGGCGAGCACGATCTCGCGCACCGGCGCGCCGGTGGTGAGCGCCTCGGTGGCCACCTCGCTCGCCCGCTCGTAGCCGAGCACCGGCACGAGCGCGGTGACGATGCCGATCGAGCGCTCGACCATCTCGCGGGTCCGCGCCGCGTTGGCGGTGATCCCCTCGATGCAGCGCTCGCGCAGCACCTCGACCGCAGCCGTGAGGGTCGCGAGCGACTGGAAGAGCGAGTAGGCGAGGATCGGCTCCATCACGTTGAGCTGGAGCTGCGCCGCCTCGGCCGCGAGCGTGATCGTCAGGTCGTGGCCGACGACCGCGAAGGCGACCTGGTTGACGACCTCCGGGATCACCGGGTTGACCTTCCCCGGCATGATCGACGAACCCGGCTGCATCGGCGGCAGGTTGATCTCGTTCAGGCCGGCGCGCGGCCCGGAGGAGAGCAGCCGCAGGTCGTTGCACATCTTCGAGAGCTTGATCGCCGCCCGCTTGAGGGCGCCCGAGAAGAGGACGAAGGCCCCGGTGTCGGGGGTCGCCTCCACGAGGTTGCCGGCGATCACCAGATCGAGACCGGTGATCGCGCGCAGCTCCTCGGCGACCAGCTGCGAGTAGCGCGGGTCGGCGAGGATGCCGGTACCGATCGCGGTGCCGCCCATGTTGATCTCGAGCAGGAGGCGCGCGGTGTCGCGAAGGCGGTCGATGTCCTCGCCGGTGGTCACCGCGAAGGCGGTGAACTCCTGGCCGAGCGTCATCGGCACCGCATCCTGGAGCTGGGTGCGCCCCATCTTGAGCACGTCGGCGAACTCCTCCCCCTTGGCGGCGAGTGCGCCGCGGAGCCGTTCGAGCGCCGCGAGCAGGTCGCGCAGGAGGTGGAGCGCGGCGATGCGCAGCGCCGTCGGGTAGACGTCGTTGGTCGACTGCGCGAGGTTGACGTGGTTGTTCGGATGGCAGGCGGCGTACTCGCCGCGGGCGTGCCCGAGCAGCTCGAGCGCCCGGTTGGCGATCACCTCGTTGGCGTTCATGTTCGTCGAGGTGCCCGCCCCGCCCTGCACCATGTCGACGACGAAGTGGCCGTGCCAGTGGCCGTCGATGATCTCCTGGCAGGCGCGGTCGATCGCGTCGGCGATCGGCGCCGGGAGATGCCCGAGGCGGAGGTTCGCCCGGGCCGCCGCCTGCTTGACCGCGGCGAGCGCCCGCACCAGCGCCGGGAAGTGGGAGAGCGGCACGCCGGTGAGCGGGAAGTTCTCCACCCCGCGCAGCGTCTGGATCCCGTAGAGGGCGTCGGCGGGGACCTCGCGGTCGCCGAGCAGGTCGTGCTCGTGGCGGGTCGCCCCGCTCGTGTACGCCTTGGCGAAGCCGACCGCTCCGGAGGCGCTGAAGCGGAGGTGGCGGGCGATGAGCCGCGCCACCGCGCCGAGCACCGCCACCGCCGCCGCGCCGTCTTCGGCGAGCGCCGCGAGCACCCGGTCGCGGGAGAGCGCGAGGACATCGAGGCGTCCGACCGCCCGGGCGGTGGCGCCGTGGGCCGGCACCTGGAGGAGGGCGCTCTCCCCCGCCGCCTCGCCGGGGCCGAGGAGGATCAGCCGCTGCTCCCGGCGCGGCCCCCGCCGCGAGAGGGCGAGCCGGCCCTCGACCACCACGTAGCAGGTCTCGCACGGCTCCCCTTCCCGGAACAGCTCGGCGCCGGCGGGATACGTCTTCGGTTCGGCGCACGCCGCGAGCAGGGCGAGGGCCCGCTCGTCGAGACCGCCGAAAATCTCACTCGTTCGCAACAGTTCGATCGGTTCGCGCATGCCGCCATTCTCTCCCGAATGCGCCGGCGGGAGCCGCCCCGAAAGGGTGGTGCGGCCGCCCGCCGGCGCCCCGCTCAGGCGCGCCGGAAGCAGGAGAGGAGGTGGTCGTCGACCACGCCGACCGCCTGCATCCAGGCGTAGACGATCGTCGGGCCGACGAACCGGAAGCCGCGGCGCCGCAGTTCGCGGGAGAGCGCCGCGGACTCCGGCGTCGCGGCCGGCACCTCGGCCATCGTCCGCCAGGCGTTCCGGCGGGGGAGCTCGCCCACCGCCTCCCGGGCGAGCGCGAGGAGGGTGCCGCCCCCCTCCCGCAGGGCGAGGTACGCCCGGGCGTTCGTGATCGCCGCCGTCACCTTCGCCCGGTTGCGCACGATCCCCGGGTCGGCGAGGAGCGCCGCGACCTTCGCCTCGCCGTAGCGGGCGATCCGCTCCGGATCGAAGCCGTCGAAGGCGCGCCGGTACCCCTCGCGCTTGCGCAGGATCGTGATCCAGGCGAGGCCGGCCTGGGCGCCCTCGAGAAGGAGCATCTCGAAAAGGTGCCGCTCGTCGCGCGACGGGGTGCCCCACTCCTCGTCGTGGTAGGCGCGGTAGAGCGGATCGCTCCCCGCCCACGGGCAGCGCACCCGGGGCGCCGCGGGGCCGGGCGCCTCCGGACCGCGCGCGCTCACCCGGCCACGTCCTCGCCGCCGTCGACCTGGATGACGTTGCCGGTCAGCCACTGGGTGCCGGGGGCGGCGAGCGCGACCAGGCAGCGGGCGACGTCCTCCGGGGTGGTCAGCCGGCCGCTCGGGTTGCGGGCGAGGGCGCTCTCGATGATCTCCGCGTTGCCCGGGATCTTCCGCAGCGCCGGGGTGTCGGTCACCCCGGCCTTGATCGCGTTGGCGGTGATCCCCGCCGGGGCGAGCTCGACCGCGAGCTGGCGGATGTGCGACTCGAGCGCGCACTTGGCCGCCGAGACCGCGCCGTACGCCTTCCAGATGATCCGGTCGCCGGCCGAGGTCATCGCGTAGATCCGCCCGCCCCGGCCGAGCAGCCCGGCGCGGACGAGATCCTGCGTCCAGTAGACGAGCGAGTTGGCCATCACGTCGAGGGTCATCTCGAGCTGGCGCTGGTTGAGGGCCTCCTTCTCGTCGTCGGTCACGAGCGGCTTGAGGGTGCCGAAGGCGAGCGAGTGGAGGAGCACGGCGAGACCGCCGGCCGGGATCTCGAGCCGGAGCTGGTCGACGACCTCGGCGCGCTTCTCGGCGTCGGCGGCGTTGACGTTGAAGAAGCGGGCGCGGCGGCCGTGGGCCTCCACGGCGGCCACGATCTCGGCGACGTGGGCGAGGCCCGCGGCGCGGTCGAGGTGGACGCCGAAGATGTCGTAGCCGGCGGCGGCGAAGGCGCGCACGGTCGCCTCGCCGAAGCCGCTCGAGGCGCCGAGGACGAGGATGGCGGGAGTGGGAGTGGGCAAGGCGAACCTCCGATCTCGAGAAACGTGCCGGACCCCGGGTGCGGGAGTGGGCGCATTCTAGACGAGCCGCAAAGCGGCAGGCGGGCGCGGCTGCTCAGGCGAAGAGGCGGGGCGGCTCGACGGGCGGACGGACCGCGGCGCCTTCGACCACGCTGCCGTCGACGGTGCGGAGGCGGCCGCCGCCGAGATCGAGCAGACAGCGGTTGCGACCCTGGCGCTTCGCCTCGTAGAGCGCCGCGTCGGCGAGCGCCACGAGATCTCCCGGGCCGCGGGCGTGGAGATCGGGGAAGGTGGCGACCCCGGCGCTCGCCGTCACCCGCAGGATCTCGTCGCCCTCGATCGGCACCTCGAGGGCGGCGATCGCCCGCCGCACCCGCTCGGCGATCTCGAGGCCGGTCTCGCCCCCGGTGTCCTCGAGCAGCAGCGTGAACTCCTCGCCGCCGTAGCGCGCGCAGAGGTCGCGCTCCCGGCAGTGGGCGCGCAGCACCGCCGCCGCGCGGCGCAGCACCTCGTCACCGGCGGCGTGACCATGGTCGTCGTTGATCCGCTTGAAATGGTCGAGGTCGCACATCACGACCGTGAGCGGGCTGCCGGTGTCGAGGGAACGCGCGAAGGCGAGCGCGAGGCGCCGCTCGAGGTGGCGCCGGAGCACGGCGCCGGTGAGCGGATCCTCCCGCGCCTCCCGGTCGAGCAGCACCCCCTGCACCCGGCCGGCCAGCTGCGGGAGCAGCGTCTCGAGCAGCTCCACCGCCGCCGGGTCGAGCCGGCGCGGGTCGCACCAGAGGCGCAGTCGCGCCACCTGGGCGCCGTCGGCGAGGAGCGGGTAGTCGAGCAGCCGCCAGGCGGGCCGGCGGTGGAACCCCGGCAGCGCCGGCGGCGAGGGGGGCGGCTCGGCCTCCCCGGGCTCCGGCGCCTCCTCGCCCCGCGCCCACCAGCTCTGGGGCTCCCCCTCGCGCGGGAAGAGGTCGAACTGGAACCAGGCCGGGGCGAGGGCCTTCCGGCATTCGGCGTGGACCTCGGCGGCGATCCCGGGCGCGCCGCCGGCGCTCGCCTGCTGGCGCCGCCGCGCCTCCCGGTTCGCCGCGAGCAGATCGCCGAGCCGGCGTTCGCTCGCCGCCCGGTAGAGCGCCTGCCGCGCCGCCTCGGCCGCGAGCAGCCCCCAGAGGAGGAGGAGGGTGACCCCGAGGCCGAAACCGCCGCGGTCCGCGGCGGCGGCGATCGCGAGCCCGGCGCCGTAGCCGGTGGCGGCGAGCGCGAGCGGGCCGGCGAGCGCAATCGGCGACGCCCGCTCGACACCCGGCTCCCGGGCCATGCGGGCCGCGCTCTCGAGCCCGCCGAGCACCCCGAGGTAGGCGGCCAGCCCCCAGCCCGGACGGGCGAGTCCGGCCGCCGTCGCCGCGATCGCCGCCGCGGTCGCCGCCGCTGCGCCCGCGAGCAGCCGCAGCGGCGAGCGCCGCTCGTCGCGCTCCGTCGCGAGGCGGCGGCGCAGCGACCGGTGGAGGAGCTCGGCGGTGAGCGCCGTGGCGCCCGCGAGCAGCCCGGCCACGGTCACGCCGTGCACCGCCACGGCGAGCGGCAGGACGGCCGCCCCGAGCCCGAGCCCGGCGCCCCCGAACGGCCGGTGGAACGCCGCGGCGAGCGCGGCGAGGCCGAGGGCGGCGAGCCAGAGTGGGGAGCCGGTCGCCGGCGCGCTCCAGGCGCGGGCGGCGGCGAGGGCGAAGAGACCGGCGGCGAGCGCCGGCGCCCACTCCAGGGTCCGCCGCCAGGCGACGCTCATGGCGGGAGATCGCGCGCCGCCGGGAAGCCGGCGAACCCCTCGGCATCGAGGACCGCGCGGAGGATCGCCGCCTCCGCCGCCGCCTGGGCGAGCACCGCCACCTGGTGGAGATGGGCCTGCCGCTCGCCGCGGGCGAGGGTCGCGACGAGATCGCCGTCGTAGAGCGAGAGCGCCGGCACCAGGGTCCGGTGGAGGGCTCCGAAGGTCATCTGCGAGATCTTCAGGCAGTCGTTCTTCGTGAGCGCGGCGTCGGTGAGCACCGCCACGAGCGTCGTGTTGCGCTCCCAGGGGTGGTCGCCCCCGGCCGGCATCGCGGCGATCACCCGCTCGGCGTGGGCGAGCTCGAGGCGATCGGGCGCGACCCGGCAGCCGGCCACGAGCCGCCCGGTCGCCGGATCGCGCACGTCGCCGAAGGCGTTGACCGCCACCGCCGCCGCCACCGTGAGGCCCGAGGCCGCGGTCAGGCTCGCGAAGCCGAAGCCCCCCTTCATCGCCTGCGCCGGCCCGAGTGCCTTGCCCACCGTGGCGCCGGTGCCCGCGCCGACGTTGCCGGTGGCGACCGGGCCCTGGCTGGCGGCGGCGAGCGCCGCCTCGACCAGCTCGGGGCCCGGAGGCTCGGAGCGCCCGCCCACGCCGAGGTCGAAGAGGATCGCGGTGGGGACGAGCGGCACCACCGCGGCGCCGGTGTCGAAGCCCACCCCGTCGCGGGCGAGCGCCGCGACCACCGGATCGGCGGCAGCCAGGCCGAAGCCGCTCCCGCCGGCGAAGACGAGCGCGTGCGCCCGGGTGCCGAGGTGGAGCGGAGAGAGGAGCGAGTCGAACTGCCGGGTGCCGGTGGCCGTGCCGCGCAGATCGGCGGCGGCCACCGCTCCCTCGGGGCAGAGGATCACGGTGACACCGGTGGCGGCGGCGAGATCGGTTCCATGGCCGAGACGGAACCCCGGCAGGTGGAGATCGGAGCCAGCGGCGGGCAGCGGCGGTGGCGTCGGCACGGGCGCATGTTAGCCTCCCGCGAGCCAGACGTTCATTGGGCGGCCGGTTTTCCCCGCCCACCGGCCAGTTGATCTAGAATGCTCACTTCGGGCGCCGTGGCCGCTTTCCGGCCCGCTGCCCGTGCCCCGGGGAGGGGACGACGCGATGCCTGCAAACGAATTGGTCCTCTACCAGGAAGAGTTCCAGCGGTTGGAGAACTCCCTGCGTCAACTGCGCCAGGACGCGAGCGCCCGGGCGGTGTTCGTCTTCGACAAGAGCGGTCAGCAGATCGCCGCCGCCGGCGAGACCGATCAGTTCGACACCACCAGCCTCGCCTCGCTGACCGCCGGCAACGTGGCGGCCACCGACGGCCTGGCCAAGCTGATCGGCGAGCGGGAGTTCTCGACGCTGCACCACGAGGGGCAGCGGGATCACATGCACATCTCGATCGTCGGCAAGCGGGCGATCCTCCTCGTCATCTTCGACGAACGCTCCTCGCTCGGGCTGGTGCGGCTGCGGGTGAAGCGCTCCAGCGTCGAGATGGAGAAGATCTTCGAAGAGATGCAGGAGAAGGGAACCCGCGCCGCCGACGGCCAGGCCCCGGCGAGCCCGTTCGCCGAGATCACCGACGAGGACATCGACGCGCTCTTCTCCGAATAGGCGACGGCCGTGACGTTCATCAACTACGCCAGCCGGGAGATCAACTGCAAGATCGTCTATTACGGTCCGGGTCTCGGCGGCAAGACGACGAACCTCCAGTACATCTATTCGAAGACCGCCCCCGAGGCGAAGGGGAAGATGATCTCGCTCGCCACCGAGACCGATCGCACCCTCTTCTTCGACTTCCTCCCCCTCGACCTCGGCTCGATCCGCGGCTTCACCACCCGCTTCCACCTCTACACGGTGCCTGGGCAGGTCTTCTACGACGCCAGCCGCAAGCTGATCCTCAAGGGGGTCGACGGGGTCGCCTTCGTCGCCGACTCGCAGGAGGAGCGGATGGACGCGAACATCGAGTCGATCCGCAACCTCGACGAGAACCTGCGCGAGCAGGGCTTCGACCTCCAGACGATCCCCTACGTGCTGCAGTTCAACAAGCGCGATCTGCCCAGCGCGCTGCCCGTCGACGTCATGTACCGCGCCCTGAACTTCAAGCGCGAGCCGACCTTCGAGGCGGTCGCCTCGGAGGGGATCGGCGTCTTCGACACCCTCAAGGCGGTCGCCAAGCAGATCCTGGTGGAGCTGCGGCGGCAGTAGGCGCGCCGCCGGCGACGCTCGCGCCCGTCCCCGGCGAGGGCCCGGCCGCTCCCGTAGACTCCGCCTCACCATGACCTCCGCCGCCGTCCGTCCCGTCCGCCACGCCGTGGTGCTCGCCGCGGGCAAGGGAACGCGGATGCGCTCCGCCCGCCCGAAGGTCCTCCACGAGGCCGGCGGCCGGCCGCTGCTCGCCTGGGTGCTCGCCGCCGCCCGCGCCGCCGGCTGCGAGCGACTCACCGTGGTCGTCGGCCACGGCGCCGACGAGGTGCGGGCCGCCTTCCTGGCTCCCGACATCGACTGGGTGCTCCAGAGCGAGCAGCGGGGCACCGGCCACGCGCTCGCCCAGGCCCGCGATGCGGTGCGCGGCGCCGCCACCCTGCTCGTCCTCTCCGGCGACGTACCGCTCCTCGCCGCGGAAACCCTCGCGCGCCTCGCCGCCGCCGCCGAAGCGGGCTGGGGCGCGATGGCGACCGCCACCCTCGACGCCCCGGGCACGCTCGGACGGGTGATCGCCGCGGCGGACGGCACGCTCGCGCGGATCGTCGAGGCCGCCGATGCGACCGCCGAGGAACTCGCGCTCCGCCGGGTGAACGCCGGCATCTACGCGCTGCCGGCGCCGGAGATCTTCGACTTCCTCGCCCGCCTCACCCCGGACAACGCCAAGGGGGAGCTCTACCTGACCGACGCCCTCGGGCTCGCGGCCGCCAGCGGCCGGCGGCTCGCGCTCGTCGAGCTCGCCGAACCGGCCGAGGGGTGGGGGGTCAACGACCGGCTCGACCTCGCCCGCGCCGACGCCTGGCTCGTGGCCGCGAAAGCGCGGGCGCTCGCCGCCGCCGGGGTGACGATCCTCGCGCCGGAGCGGGTCCGGATCGAGGCGGAAGTCGAGATCGGCGCCGACACCCTCGTCCACCCGGACGTCTTCCTCGGCGGGCGGACGCGGATCGGCAGCGGCTGCACGCTCCATCAGGGGGCCTGGCTGCGCGACACCGAGGTCGAGGGCGGCGCGACCATCGAGCCGTACTCGGTGCTCGACGGCGCCCGGATCGGCGCCGGCTGCCGGGTGGGGCCGTTCGCGCGGCTGCGGCCCGGCGCGGAGCTCGCCGCCGGCGCCCGGGTCGGCAACTTCGTCGAGATGAAGAACGCCCGGCTGGGGCCGGGCGCCAAGGCGGGGCACCTCACCTACCTCGGCGACGCCGAGGTCGGCGCCCGGGCGAACATCGGCGCCGGGGTGGTGACCTGCAACTACGACGGCGCCGCCAAGCACCGCACCGAGATCGGCGAGGGGGCGTTCGTGGGCAGCGACACGATGCTCGTCGCCCCGGTCCGGGTCGGCGCCGAGGCGACGACCGCCGCCGGCTCGGTGATCAACAAGGACGTCCCGGACGGCGCGCTCGCCATCGAGCGCGGCGCCCAGCGGCTCTACCCGGACTGGACCCGGCGGCGGCGGCGCGGCAACCAACCGAAGAAGGGGTGAACGATGTGCGGGATCGTCGGCTACGTCGGTGACCGGGAGGTCGTGCCGCTGCTCCTCGACGGCCTGCGGCGGCTCGAGTACCGCGGCTACGACTCGGCCGGGATCGCGGTGGCCGGACCGGAGGGGATCGCCATCCGGCGCGCCGAGGGGAAGCTCGACCGCCTCGTCGAGCGGCTCGCCCGCGAGCCGCTCGGCGGCCGCTTCGGCCTCGGCCACACCCGCTGGGCGACCCATGGCGCCCCGTCGGAGCGCAACGCCCATCCGATCGTCGCCGGCCACGGCGAGCTCGCCGTGATCCACAACGGGATCATCGAGAACTTCCTGCCGCTCAAGCGCCGCCTCCAGGAGGAGGGGTGGGAGTTCGCGACCGACACCGACACCGAGGTCGTGGCGAACCTCGTCGCCCACCACCTCAG
>JAAYLR010000241.1 GCA_012521815.1 Acidobacteriota bacterium | reverse complement strand
TCTCGGCACGCTCGGCGGCTACGTCTTCCTCTACACCCCTCTGAAACGGGTCACGCCGCTCGCCACCCTCGTCGGCGTGGTGACGGGAGCGACACCGCCGATGATGGGCTGGACCGGGGCGCGCAACGAGATCGGGATCGGCGCCTGGGTGCTCTTCACCCTGCTCTTCCTCTGGCAGCTGCCGCACGTCCTCGCCGTCTCCTGGCTCTACCGCGCCGACTACGAACGGGCCGGCATGAAGATGCTCGCGGTGCTCGATCCCGGTGGCGCACGGGTGGCGCGCCAGGCGGTGCTCTGGGCCGCCGCGCTCCTGCCGGTGAGCCTCATGCCCTCCGCCCTCGGGCTCGCGGGTGGTGTCTACGCGATCGGCGCCCTCGCGCTCGGAGTCGGCTTCCTCGGCGCCAGCATCGCCTTCGCGTTCACGCGCTCCCCGGAGGCAGCACGGCGACTCCTCCATGTCTCGTTGCTCTACCTGCCGGCCGTCCTCGCCGTGCTGGTGCTCGACCGGACGGGGGTCGTCCGATGAGTGACTTCCAAGAGACAGCTTCCGGGCGGCGCTGGTTCCGGCGGCTCGCTTGGCTCGCGCTCGCGCTCGCGCTGCCGGCGTCCGCGCTCCTCGTCTGGCGCGAGAAGGCAGCGAAGCCGCCGCTGCCCACCCTCGGAAGGGTCCCCTCCTTCTCCCTGCTGGAGCGCGACGGTTCGACAGTGCGCCGCGAAGACCTCACCGGCCGACCCTGGGTGGCCGATTTCATCTTCACCCGCTGCGTGCTCTCCTGCCCGCGCCTGACCGCCGAGATGAAGCGTCTGCGCGAGCGGCTTCCCGATCGGGAAGCGGTCCGGCTGGTCTCCCTGTCGGTCGATCCCGAGCACGATCGTCCCGAGGTGCTCGCCGAGTACGCCGCTCGTCACGGCATCGCTCCGGACGACCGGGGCTGGCTCTTCCTCACCGGTGAGCACGATCCCGTCTGGGCGCTCATCCGGGAGGGGTTCCGAGTCGCCGTCTCCCGCCCCGAGCCCGGTCCGCTCGCCAACCCGCTCGAGCCGATCGTGCACAGCACCCATTTCGTGCTCGTGGACGCGACGGGCGAGATTCGCGGCTACTACTCTGCTTTCGACGAAGAGGCGGTGAACCGCCTGCTCGCGGATCTCGCGCGGCTGCTCGCCACCGCGCCTCGCCGCTGACGGCGCGGGTCAGTCTTCGTCCGGCGCGAGGTAGACGTGCCGGTCGAGTCCGCGGTGGTAGACGATGCCGGAGGTGGTTTCGCGTATCGCCCGCAGCTGCGCGAGCTTCGAGTCGAGATCGTCGATGAAATGGAGCGCGAGCGCCTCGGGGGTCGCGGGTTCGACCGGCGAGGCGAACTCCTTGCGTCCCTGATGGGAGAGGACGAGGTGCTCGAGGTGGAGCTGGTCGGCCGCGGTGAGGTCGGGGACCTCGGCGACCACCTCCCGCACCATGTCGCGCCCCATCACGACGTGGCCGACGAGGCGGCCGGCGAGCGTGTAGTCGTTGTCCGGCATCGCCCCGAGCTCGCGCAGCTTGCCGAGGTCGTGGAAGAGCACCCCGAGGAGCAGGAGGTCGCGATCGAGCTCGCGGTAGTGGCCGGCGACCGCGAGCGCGAGCTCTCCCATCGAGACCACGTGCTCGAGCAGCCCTCCCCGGTAGGCGTGGTGCATCAGCTTCGCCGCCGGATGCTCGCGCAGCTCGGCCCCCCACTTCGCCAGCGCGGCGGCGGCCAGCGCGCGCAGCGGCGGCCGCTCGACACGCTCGCCGTAGAGCGTTTCGAGCCGCCGC
>JAAYLR010000240.1 GCA_012521815.1 Acidobacteriota bacterium | reverse complement strand
CTGTTCCACCGTCTGCGGCTTCCGGTCGATCTGCTCCTCGGCTGGCTGACGCTCGGCGCGGCGACCGCGCTGCGCAGCCGCTGGGCGCTCCCGTTCACTCTGCGCCCCCTGCCGCCCGAAGGCGCCGCGCTGGTGCGGGCGGCGGCGCTGCCGGTACTCGCGGCGCTGCCGGTCGCGCTCGCGCTCACCGGTTTCTACGAGACGGCGCGGCCGCTCGCTCGTCTCGAGCTCGCGCGCCGCCTCCTGCTGGCGGCGGCGCTGCAGGGAGCCGCGCTGGTCGCCTTCTTCTATCTGTTCGACCGTCCCTTCCCGCGCTCCGTCCTCCTCCTCCATCTCACCCTCGTGACCGCTGGGCTCTACGCCTGGCGTCGGCTCGTGCAGCAGCTCGACCGGCCCGCCGGGCGGCGGGTGGCGGTGATCGGCACCGGGGCGGCGGCGCGGGAGCTCGCGCGGACGATCGGCGCCCATCGGTACCACGGGCTGACGGTCGCCGGACATGTGGCGGCCCCCGGCGAAGCCGCGGCGAGCTCACCCGCTGCCGAGCTCGGACCCGAGCTCGGCGGGCTCGCGGGGCTCTGCGCGCGGCTCGCAGCAGGGGAGATCGACGATCTCGTCTTCGCCACCGAGACCGAACCGTGGCATATCGAGTGGGTCGGCCGGCTCACCCGCGCCTCCCGGCGCCGGGGGTCGGTGCTCCTCCTGCCCGGGCCGTTCGACAGCCTGATCGGCCGGATGCGCTACCGCTGGGTCCACGACCTGCCGCTGATCGAGGTGGTGCGGCCGGAGGAGTGGCGGCTGCGGCTGGCTGGCAAACGGGCGTTCGACCTCGTCGCGGGGAGCGTCTTCGCGTTGGCCGCGCTGCCGCTGGCGCTGGCCACCGCGCTCGCGGTGCGTTCGACCTCGAAGGGGCCGGTGCTCTACCGGCAGGAGCGGATCGGCCGCGATCTCCGGCCGTTCTCGCTCGTGAAGTTCCGGACGATGATCGACGGCGCCGAGCGGGAGACGGGGGAGGTTCTCGCCATTCCCGACGACCCCCGGCTCACCCCGGTCGGCGGCTTCCTGCGCCGCAGCCGCCTCGACGAGCTGCCGCAGCTCTGGAACGTCCTGCGCGGCGAGATGAGCCTGGTGGGGCCGCGGCCGGAACGCCCGGGTTTCGTGGCGCGGTATCTCGAAGAGGTGCCGGGGTACGCCGAGCGGTTCCTGGTGCCGCCGGGGCTCACCGGCCTCGCGCAGGTCAACGGCGAGTACGACTCCTCGCCGCAGAACAAGCTGCGCTACGACCTCGCCTACCTCGCCAACTGGCGCTTCTCGCTCGACCTCTCGATCCTCTTCCGGACCGCCAAGATCGTCCTCACCTCGCGCGGCGTCTGAACCTCACTCCGACGGGATCTGGCTCGCGAGATGCGGCGCGAGCCGCAGCGCGGTCGCGAGCTCGGTCCGGGCCTCCTCGGTGCGCCCGGCCATGCTCAGGGCGCGGGCGAGGTTCAGGTGGGTCTCGGGGCGCGGCTCGAGCGCGAGCGCCTCCCGGTAGACGCCGATGGCGCGTTCGGCCCGCCCGAGCAGCAGGTACTGCGCGCCGAGGGCGACGCGGGCGGAGACCGCGGCCGGATCCTTGCGGATCGCGGCCTCGAGCATCGCGATGTTTCCCGCCAGCAGCTGCCGGCCGTGCGCGTCGAGGCCCCCGCGCAGCACGACGGCCGTGCGGGCCTCGGCGGCGGCGCGCACGAGCCGGTTCGCGCCGAGACGGCCGGGCGCCGAGGCGAGCGCGAGCAGGGCGAGCAGGGCGAGGCCGAGCGCGGTGAGCCGCGTCCGGCGGGTTGCCGCCGGCGTGTCTTCACCTCGGCCGGGAGCGTGCAGCACCCGGGCGAGAAAGAGGGCCGCCGGATAGCCGACGAGCGCGACCCGGAACGGGAAATCGAAGAGCGCGAGGAGCCCGAGGGCGACCAGGACGGCGAGGGCGAGCGCATTCTCGGGAGCGGTCTGCGGTCGCCGGCGAATGTGGCTGCCGAGCACCCAGAGCCCCCAGCCGAGGGCGACGAGGCCGGCGAAGCCGAGCTCGGCGGCGACCTCGAGCGGCTCGCTGTGGGCGTTGGCGAAGACCGGGGTCGCCTGCTCGTCGAAGAAGCGGACGCCGCGCTCGAGCAACGCCAGCTTGGCGGGGACGAACTCGGTGACGAAGGCGCCCGGCCCGACCCCGGTGAGCGGATGCGCGGCGGTCATCCAGAGGGCGGCCCGCCAGCCGTCGAGACGGCCGGTGAGGAGACGGTTGACGTCACCGAAGGAGAGATCCCGGACCTTGGCCGTGACCCGTTCGCGCACCGGTGCGGCGAGGAGCAGCACGAGCCCGCCGGCGATGGCCAGCGCCCCGGCGACCGGCAGCCACCGCCGCCGCGGCAGGAGGCGCGCCCAGAGGAGCAGGCTGCCCAGGGCGGCGGCGCCGAGCGCGGCGAGCGTCTGGCTCGCGACGAGCGCGATGGCGAAGAGCAGGGCGAGCCCGAGCGCGAGCCAGCGCCGCCGCCGGGACGCCGCCGTGAAGAGGGCGTGCTGGGCGAGGAGCAGCGGCAGCACGAGCGCGGCGCCGAAATCGCCCACGTTGCCGGCGAGCGAGGTGATCTCGAGCCGCGCGGCGTCGGTGTCGGTGAAGACGAACGGCTGGTAGAGCCCGAGCGCCTGCGCGATGCCGAGGGCGGCGAGCGCCGCCGCCGGCCAGAGGGAGAGCGCGAGGAGCCGGTCGAGGGTGGCGGCCGAGAAGGCGTGGCTCCAGCCGGCGAGCGCGGCGAACGCCACGAGCAGCAGCGGCAGGGTCTGCGCCACGTGCGCGGGGTGCGGGGAGAGGAGCGCCGAGAGGATCGCGACGCCGGCGAGCGGCGCGAGCGCCCTTGCCGCCGGGCTCGCCGATAGCCCCCGGTCGAGCCGGAGCCGGCCGGACCAGGCGAGGGCGACGACGCTGACGGCGGCGAGCGCGGTACCGAGCAGCTCCTTGGGCAGACGGAACGACTCCCGTCCGCGCGGGTCGATGGCGAAGACGACCGCCCAGAGCAGGGCGACGACGATCCAGAAGGCGGGGCGTTCGGCGGGCTCCGGCCGGAACGGGGTCCCGGCGGCGGAGGGCGGTCTGCCGTCGCCGCGGCGGTGGCGCTTCATCGGCGAGGCCGTACCGGGAAGCGGGAAACGGAGCGGAGAGGGCGCATCGGGTTGCCGGTCATCATATCGAGCGGGCAGCCCACCTGGTGCTGGCGCTCCCTGTAAGATCAGACGGTGATCGGCGGGGGACAGCGCGAGCCCGGGGCGTTCGTCGACCTCGTGGTGGAGATGGTCCGGCGCGAGCTCAAGGTGCGCTACCGGCGCTCCGCCTTCGGCTTCCTCTGGACGATGCTGCAGCCGCTGATGATGATGCTGGTGCTGCACATCGTCTTCAGCACCGTCTTCCGCTTCAACATCGCGAACTACCCCGTCTACGTCCTCGCCGGCGTGCTCTTCTGGAACTTCTTCCAGCAGAGCATCGTGACCACGATGAACAGCCTGCGCAGCAACGCCGGCCTGATCCAGAAGGTGCCGGTGCCGCTCATGGTCTTCCCGCTCGCGGTCGTCCTCTCCGGGGTGGTGAACCTCGGCTTCGCGCTGGTGCCGCTCGCTGGGCTCCTGCTCGTCACCGGCCATCCGTTCACGCCGGCGCTCTTCTTCGTGCCGGTCGCCGTCCTGCTCGCGGCGCTCTTCACGCTGGGAGCCGGGCTGCTGCTCGCGCCGCTCGCGGTCTTCTTCTACGACGTGGTCGAGATGGTGGGAGTGGTGCTCACCGCGCTCTTCTACCTCACCCCGATCGTCTACCCGATGGCGATCCTGCCGGAACGCTGGCGGTGGGCGGTCCGGTTCAACCCGCTGCGCTCGATCCTCGAGGTCTTCCGCGACCCGATCTTCTACGGCAAGATCCCGCCCCTCTCCCACCTCAGCGTGGCGCTGCTGGTGGCCGTGATCGCCCTGGGCGTCGGAGCGTTCGCCTTCTGGCGCGGCCGGGACCGGATCGCGTTCTACGTCTGATGGGAACGCGCTCGTGACGGCGGTCGTGCGCTGCGAGGAGGTCTCGCTCTGCTACCGGCTGGCGACGCAGCGGGTGCCGTCGCTCAAGGAGTTCGCGATCCAGATCCTGCGCGGCGCGCTCACCTACCGCGAGCTCTGGGCGCTGCGGGATGTCTCCTTCGAGGTGCGGCGCGGCGAGGCAGTGGCGATCGTCGGGCGCAACGGTGCCGGCAAGAGCACCCTGCTCAAGGTGGTCTCGCGGATCCTGCGGCCGACCACGGGGCGGTGCGCGACGAGCGGCAACGTGGCGCCGATCCTCGAGCTCGGTTCCGGTTTCGACCCCGAGCTCACCGGCCGCGAGAACATCTTCCTCAACGCCCTCCTGCTCGGACATCGCCGCCGGGCGATCCGGGAACGGCTGGAAGCGATCATCGCCTTCAGCGAGCTCGCGGAGTTCATCGACTCGCCGCTGCGCAACTACTCGAGCGGCATGCGCGCCCGGCTCGGCTTCGCGATCGCCACCGCCTGGTTCCCCGAGGTGCTCGTGCTCGACGAGGTCTTCGCCGTGGGCGACGAGGCGTTCGCGCTGAAATGCCGGCAGCGGATGAGGTCGCTGCAGGAAGAGGGGACGACGCTCCTGCTCGTGACGCACCAGGCGGCGCTCGTGCGGGCGACCTGCAGCCGCGCCCTCTGGCTCGACCGCGGCCGGCTGCGGGCCGATGGCTCGCCCGCCGAGGTCCTGACCGCCTACCAGCGGTTCTCGCTGCGCTGAGCCCGGCCGCCGGCTCAGGCGCGAGGCGGGATGACGTAGAAGAGCACGGCGAAGTAGTGCAGCACGCTTCCGAGCAGCACGAACAGGTGCCAGAGGAAGTGATGGAAGCGCAGCCGGCTCCAGGCGTAGAAGACGAGCCCGAGGGTGTAGGAGAGGCCGCCGGCGAAGAGCAGGACGAGACCGCCCGGGCGCAGCCCGGCGACGAGCGGCCGCAGCGCGACGAGCACGCACCAGCCCATCACCACGTAGAGGAGCACCGAGAAGATCCGGGCGCGCCCGAGCGCCACGCTCTTGAAGACGATCCCGCCGATCGCGGCCGTCCAGACGACGCCGAAGAGGCTCCAGCCCCAGGGGCCCCGGAGGGTGACCAGGGTGAACGGCGTATAGGTGCCGGCGATCAGGAGGTAGATCGCCGCATGGTCGAGGATTCGCAGCACCCGCTTGGCGCGCAGCAGCGGGATCGAATGGTAGAGCGTGGAGGCGGTGTAGAGCAGCACCAGGGTGACGCCGAAGATGGCGGCGCTCACCACGTGGCGGGCGCTGCCGCGCAGCGCCGCGAAGGCGACGAGCACCGCGAGCCCGCCGATGGAGAGCGCGACGCCGACGCCGTGGCTCACCCCGTGGGCTACCTCCTCGGCGAAGCTGAAGCGGGGGACGGTCCGGCGCGCGCCGCGCGCCCCGCCGCCCCGGCGTGCGGGGTGGCTAATACGTCTCTCCCGGCGCGAGCGGGATCACCCGGCAGTCGACGCCGAGGTCCGCGAGCTCCCGCGCCAGCGCTTCGGGGGTGCCGTGGAGGAGCGGGAAGGTGCCCCAGTGGATCGGAATCACCTCGCGCACGCCGAGCAGGTGGCAGGCTCGGGCGGCGGTGGCGGGCCCCATCGTGAAGTGATCGCCGACCGGCAGGAAGGCGAGCTGCGGTTGATAGAGCTCGCCGATCAGCGCCATCTCGCTGAAAAGCGCGGTGTCGCCGGCGTGGTAGAAGGTGAAGCCGCCGGGCAGGCGGACGACGTAGCCGCTCGCGATGCCGCCGTAGACGGGCACGCCATCCTCGATGAAGCCGCTCGAATGGTCGGCTCGCACCATGGTGACGGCGAGGTCGAGCACCTGCTGCGTGCCGCCGAGGTTCATCCCGGAGGTGTTCTCCACCCCGTGCTTCTCGAGCCAGGCGCAGATCTCGAAGTTCGCCACCACCCGCGGGCGGAAGCGGCGGGCGAGCGGGATCACGTCCCCGGTGTGGTCGGAGTGGGCGTGGGTGACGAGGATCGCGTCGAGCCGCTCGAGATCCTTGGCGGCCACGGGGCAGGAGGGGTTGCCCGTGAGCCAGGGGTCGATGAGGAGGACCTCGCCACCGGGCAGATCGCAGCGGACGGTGGCGTGGCCGAGCCAGGTGAACTGAGGACGGGTGGATGGGCTCATCGGCACTCCCTTCTCCGGAGAAGGCCCGGTTCATCGATTCTACCGCCGGCCCGCGACGCCCCGGCCACCGCGGTCGCGGGTGCTACGATGGATACCCCTCGGAGGGAGGTGACGATGGCCGCGGCGCTACCCTGGTTCCTGTTCGCTCACGTGCTCTCCGCGCTCTGGTTCGCCGCCGGGGCGCTCACCGCGCCGGCGGTGCTGGCGCGGACGCGGCGGGCGGGCTCGCTCGCCGAGCGGGTCTTCGGGTTGCGGCTCGCCTGGCGCCTGGTCGCCGGCTTCAGCATCCCGGGAGCGGTGGTATCGGGGCTGCTCGGGGTCCACCTCATCGAGACCCGTGGCTACAGCTGGCAGGCGGGCTGGGTGCACGCCTCGCTCTGGATCTGGGGGGTGGTCCTGCTCGCCACCGCGCTCCTGCTCGCTCCCTGGCTCCACGGGGCGCTGCGGGAGGCCGAGGCGTCGCTCGAGGCCGGCCTGCCGAGCGAGAAGCTGAAGCGCCAGACCGCTGCCGGCTGGCCGGGCTGGATCGCCGGTTTCGACGCGCTGGCCGCGGTCGTGCTCACGCTGCTGATGATGCTGCGCCCGTTCTGAGGGCCTCAGGGCGCGAAGCCGACCTGCCGCCAGCCGGCGAACGCCGGCGCCTTCTCGAACAGCATCGCGGCCGCGAGCGGCTTGCGCTTCCTGAGCGTCGCCTCGAGCAGACGGCGGGTGCGGCTCAGACCGCGGTCGGCGACGAGTGCGGCGGCGCCGCGCCCGAATTCGCCATCCCACCAGAGCTGCTCGGCGAGCGGCAGCCCCGGCCGCCAGGCGGCGAGCGGCCGGGCGCCGTCGCCGCCGCCGCCCCGCACCAGCCCGGCGAAGACGGTATCGGCCGCGTGCAGGTCCTCCGGGAAGCCGCGCCCGAGCGCCACGCGGGTGAGCAGGTGAGCGAGCAGCTCGCCGAGCCAGGGGCTGTCGACATCGGGGCGGTGCTGTTCGACGAGCCAGCGCGCGAGGTCCGCGTATCCGACGGCGTCGGCGGCGGCGAGCGCCCCCGCCTCCTGGCCCGAGGCGACGACCGCGCGCGCGGAGGGCGGCGGCACGGCACCGCCGAGCCGATCGCGCCAGCGGCGTACCGATTCGTCGTCGGCGAAGGCGGGGAGCAGGAGCGCGCCGCCGGCGGTGACCTCCGCGAAGCCGTAGGGGTTGCGCAGGCGCGCCTCCTCCCATTCGAGCCGCGAAAGGACGTAGATCTGGAGAGAGTGCCGGCCGCCGAACGCGGCGTCCGCCTCGGCCGCGAGCGCCACGGCCCGCTGCTGGATCTGCGCCGCCCGCTCCAGCGAACCCGGGGTGTAGCGGACCAGCACCTGATGACCGCCGCCGAGCTCGGGGAGGCTCGGCAGGTCGGCGTCGGTACGGGGCGCGGCTCCGGCCGCGGCGGGAGTGGCCGGCAGGAGGATGCAGAGGAGCGAGGCGGCGAGGAGGGATCTGAGCACGGCGGCCTCCGAACGGGGTTCCGGTCATTCTCCCCCGCCCCCGGAGAGCCGGCAAGCTGGCCGCCCGCCGCCTCGCCGCGCTAGATTGGCCGCATCGCGGTCGCTCACGCCCGTCGTGGCGCGGACAGAAGGAGGCTCGCGGGATGCATGACCTCACCGGACACACCGCTCTCGTCACCGGCGCCTCGCGCGGCCTCGGCTTCGCGGCGGCGCGCGCCCTCGCGCTGCGGGGGGCGCGGCTCGTGATCGCCTCGCGCGGCGGGGAACGGCTGGCCGACGCCCAGCGCGCGCTCGCCGACGAGGGGATCGCGGCGGCCGCCATCGCCGCCGACCTGCGGCACCTCGAAGAGATCGAGCGTCTCGTCGAGGAGGCGCAGATGCGCCTCGGCCAGATCGACATCCTCGTCGCCAACAATGGCGGGCCGCCGCCGCGCGCGGCCGCCGAGCTCACCGAGGAGGAGTGGCAGGCGGCGGTGCCCGCGGTGCTCCTCTTCGTTCCGCGCCTGGTGCGGCTCGTGCTGCCCGCGATGCGCGCGGCGGGCTGGGGGCGGATCGTCGCGATCAACTCGATCTCCAGCCGCCAGCCGGTGGCGAATCTCGCCCTCTCCAACGCCCTGCGTCCGGCGGTGCTCGGCTACCTCAAGACGCTCTCCCAGGAGGTCGCCGCCGACGGGGTGACGGTCAACTCCGTGCTCCCCGGCTACGCCCTGACCGAGCGCCAGGTCGAGCTCGCCGCCGCCACCGCGGCCCGCACCGGCCGCAGCCCCGAGGAGGTCCGCGCGGCGCTGACGGCCACGGTGCCGGCGGCCCGGCTGGGCGAGCCCGAGGAGATCGGCGAGGCGGTCGCCTTCCTCTGCTCGCCGGCGGCGGCCTACATCACCGGCCAGACGCTCACCGTCGACGGCGGCTACGTGCGCGGCCTCTACTGAGGGGCGCGCAGCGGCGGCGCCCCGCTATCGGGCGCGCCGGTACGCCGTTTCGATCTCGTCGAGGAGCCGTTCGCGCTCGGGCCAGCCGAGGACGGCGACGGCCACCAGCGCGAACGCCGGAAACGCGTTGAGCCAGAGGAAGGGATCGGTGACGAGCGAGCCGTCGAGGGCGGCGAAGAGGAGCACCACGATGCCGAAGAGACTGCCGCCTTCGAGGAGGACGAGCCGGAGCAGAGCGGCTCGCTGCAGGCTCGCGACGGCCTCCTCGGGCGACCCGGCGACCGCGAGCCGGCGGGCGAGCAGGCGGCGGGGCAGGAGCGCGGCGGCGGCGCCGCCGGCGACGCCGAGCACGAGGCTCGGCAGGGTGAGGCGCAGCGGCAGGCCGGGGTAGGGCGAGGCCTGCGCCGGGCGGGCGGCGAGAAAGCCCACGACCCCGAGGAAGAGCGCGATGCCGCCGGGGATGGCGGAATGGAGGATCCGGAGCGCTCGCAGGCGGCCGCCGTCGAGAGCGGCGGCGAGCTCGTGGCGGGAGAAGAGGTGACCGGTCATGGCCGCCGCCGCGAGCGGCTCACTCCGCGGCCGGCGTGGCGGGCTCGTCGAGGCGCCGGACGATCTGCTCGACTTCGAGCTCGGCGCGGCGCAGCTTGCCGCGGCAGAGCTCCACGAGGACCGCCGCGCGTTCGAGCTCGGCGGCGAGGCGGTCGACGTCGACCTCTTCGCGCTCGATCCGCTGCAGGATCGCCTCGAGCTCGGCGAGGGCCGTGGTGAAGCTCGGCTCGGGCGGCGTCGCTTTCGTCTTCGAACTCATCGCTCCTCCACGCTGCTCGTCACGCTGCCGCGGGCGAGGCGGGTGACGAGACGGCTGCCGGCGGCGGCCTCCGCCGCGTCGCGCAGCAGCCGGCCATCGGCGAGACGGGTGATGCTGAAACCGCGGGCGAGCACCCGCTCGGGCCCGATCTCGGCGAGCAGGCGCTGGTGGCCTTCGAGCCGCGCCGCGACGAGGGCGAGCCGGGCGGCGGCCCGGTCGGCGAGGCGATGGGCGAGCAGGCGCGGCGCCTGCGCGGCACGCTCGAGCCGCCGGGCGGCGGCGCGTTCGAGCCGGCCGCCTTTGGCGGTGAGAGTGCTCCGGGCGGTGGCGAGCCTCCCCGGCACCGCACGGGCGAGCCCTTTCTGGGCGGTGATGAGCCGGGCGGCGTCCCGCTCGAGACGGGGGCGAACCGCGGCCACCGTCCGCCCCGCCCGGTCGAGAACGGTCCGGGCGCGGACGAAAGGCGCCGTCGCGCCGCGTGCGAGCTGGTCCCGCAGCTGCTCGAGGGCGGCTTCGGCGCCGCGCAGCCGCTCGACGAGCAGCTCGGCCGCCTTCGTCGGGGTCTTCGCCGCGGTGTGGGCGACGAGATCGGCCACCGACTGGTCGATCTCGTGCCCGAGACCGGTGAGGACCGGCAGCGGCGCGCGCGCCACCGCCTCGGCGATCGCCTGGCTGTCGAAGGCGGCGAGGTCGGTGCGCGAGCCGCCGCCGCGGACGAGCGCGATGCAGTCGAGCGGCAGCTCCCCGAGCCGGGCGAGCGCCGCGGGCACCTCCCGCTCCGCCTCCCGCCCCTGCACCGCGGCGTGGGCGAAGGCGACGCGGAAGGCGTAGCCGCTCTCGGCGAGAGTGGCGAGGAAGTCGTGGTAGGCCGCGCTTCCCGCCGAGGTGACGAGGCCGATCGCGAGCGGCAGCGGCGGGAACGGGAGCGCCCGGTTGCGCGTGGCGAGGCCCGACGCCTCGAGCGCGGCGATCGTCTCCCGCCGCCGCCGCTCGAGCTCGCCGAGGCCGAAGACCGGATCGACCTCGCGCACCTGGAGCTGGAGCCGCCCGCCCGGGGGGTAGAAGTCGACGGTGACCCGGCAGCGCAGGAGGAGGCCGTCGGCGAGCTCCTGGCCGGTGGCGGTGAGCGCCCGGCGCACCCTGCCGAGCTCCCCCTTCCAGACGACCGCGTCGAGGCGCCCGGCGAGCCCGGCCTTCTCACCCGGCTCGATGAGCTCGAAGTAGAGATGGCCCGCGCTCGAGAGCTTCGCGCGCTGCACCTCGCCCGCCACCCAGACCGACTCGAACGCCGCTCCGAGCAGCGCCTTGATCTCGCGCCCGAGCTCGGCAACCGAGTAGGTGGTTTCGAAGCGCGGCAGGGCCACGGCCGCGGCGGCTACTGGAACGACTTCAGCTCGTTGGCGGAGGCGAGAGGCAGGCTCTCGGCCCACTCGAGCATCTTCTTGTCCCCGGGCTGCCGGCGCTCCAGGAAGGCGGCCGCGTCCTTGCGGCTCGAGAAGAGGCGCCAGATGAAGGTATGTCCCGCGGGGGCGGTGAAGTAGGTGTAGTCGCGGGCACCGCCCGCCGTGAGGCCGAGATCGCGGTCGCCGTTGACGCCCACGCACGCCATCGCGATCGCGCGGTGGGCAAGGGCCAGGGCCTTGAGGGCGTCCTCGTACTCGCCGAGCTCCTCTTTCGACTGCTGGTTGTGGAGGAGGATGAGGCGGGCCGAATCCTCTTCCCCGAGAAGGTTGTAGGTGAGGTCCTGCCGGTCCATCGCGTCCTTGGTCTCGGCGGTGGCCACGAAGACGTCGTCGGTACCGACCACCTTGTAGGCGACGCAGAAGGACTCGGTCTCGAAGCGCGGGAACGCCTCGGCGAGGATCCCCTCGTCTTCGACCGTAAAGTAGTAGAGTCGGTTGAGCAGTCGGCGCGGCGACATGGAGTAGTCTCCTGAGTCCACCGGACGGCTCGAGCGCGGGCCCGGTGAGGCTCGCGGCCGGTGTGCCCGCCCGGCATGCAAGTGCAGTACTTTAGCAAAAACGACGCCATGGCCCCGGATCGAACTGGATCGCCCCTCCTGCCGCCCCGGCCCGGGCGCGCGGGGATCCCCCGCGAGCTCCCGGCCGCCTTCGTCCGCATCGAGCCGCCGCCTGCCGAGCTGTCGCCGGCCGCGGCGCCGATCGCCGAGGGCCTCTACGCGCTCTTCCCGGCTCCCGGCGATCCGGCGGTCGTCGACACGGCGGTCCGGCTGGCACGCCGGCAGATCGTCGCCGGCAACGGCCAGAAACCGACGGCGCTCGTCTTCGCGGGTTCGGTTCGCAGCAGCTCGGCCGGGCATGTGCCCGTCGCCGATCCACTCCTCGCGGCGCTCACCCGCCGCCCGCCGGAGTTCGCCGCTGGCGGTGTCTTTCTGACCGCGCGCGCGGCCCAGAGCCTCGAGGAGGGGTATCGGCTCGTCGCCGTGCCGGATTACGTGGACGATGCCGGGAAGCGTTTCCCGCTTTTCGCCCTGGGAGCGGAGCGGACCGCCCCGGTGCCGTTCCGCAACGCCGAGGTCCTCCATCGCCGGCTCGCCTGGGTTCCGCGTCCGGAGAGCGAAGAGTTGCGGCTCACCTTCGCCGAGGCGCCGGTGATCCGGCTCACCGGACCGCTCGGGGCTGGCAAGAGCCGGCTCGCCTGGGAGAGCCTGCGGGGGAGCCGGGCCCGGGTCCTCTGGTCGGTCACCGGCTCGCGGCGCGGGGAAGCCCCCGGGCACCGGGAGCAGATCGCCCGGCACCTGGAGGTCCTGGCCCGGCAGCTGGCCGCCGACGCCCAGGAACTGATCGCGAATCTCGTGAGCTGGGCGCGGGAAGCACCCGTCTGGATCGTCGCCGATGGGTTGGAGAGCGCCACGCCCGAGGACTGGGAGTGGCTGCTGGCGCTGGCGGCGGCGGCCACCGAGGAGCATGGGGCCCTGCATCTGCTGCTCGTCGGACGCAACGGTACGCCCTGGCCGGACGAGCTGGACGGCTGCCCCCGCATCCCGCTCGGACCGCTCGTCGGAGCGGCCGAGGAGCGGTTCGCCCGGCAGGCGGTCGCCGGTCTCTCGCTGCCCGCTGCGGTGGAGGAGCGGCTCCGCCGGCAGGCCGCCGGCAACCCGTTCGCCTTCGAGGAGCTGCTGGTGAGCCTCGCGCGCTCGCACCAGCTGCGGCGGGTGGTCGGCACTTTCTTCTACAGCGGCGACGAGGGGTTCGAGGCGCCGCCGTCGTCGCGCCTGATCGGTCACGTCGAAGCGGAGGTGGCCCGGCTGGGGGAGGCCGATCCGCTGCGTCTGCTCGCCGCCTCCGGCGAACCGGTGCCCGACGACCTCCTCGCCACCGCCGCCGGCGCCCTCGGATTCGCCGGCGGGCCGCGCTGGGTCGAGCCGTATCTGGCGAGCGGCTGGCTCATCAGCCGCGAGGGGCCCTGGGGTGAAGGAGTCGATTTCGCCGCACCGGTCTGGCGGGCGGCGCTCGCCGCCACCCTGCCGCCCGAGTCGCTCCTCATGGCCCGGCGGGCCCTGGGTGGGCGGCTCGCCGCCGCCGCGCCCGAGAGGCCGTCGTGGGCGACCTACCAGTTGCTCGCGGGCAGCCTCGCGGGTGCCCGGGAGCTGGTGGCCCTGGTGCGCGGCCCCCATGCCGATGCCCCGCGGGCGGCACTGTTCGAGGCGCTCCGCTCGGAAGCGGTGGAAGTCGCGGCTCTCGGCGAAGGGGAAGACCTCGAGCGCGAGCTCCTCTGGGCCCTCCTGCCGCTCGGCCGGCGGCTCGGCCGTCTCGGCGAGCTCGGGCCCGAGCTCGAGCGCGCGCAGCAGCTCGTGGCCGACCGGCCTGAGCGCTTCGTGGCGATCGCGACGGTGCACGCCGAGCTGGAGCAGAACGCCGGCCGGTACCGCGAGGCCGAACAGCTGCTGCGCCGGGCGCTCGCCGCCAGCCGCGAGGGGAGCGGCGTGGACAGCCGCCGCCAGGCGCTCGTCGCCCTCGAGCTCGGCCGGGTGCTCCAGCGCCAGGGGCGGCGGCGGGAGGCTCGCGAGCTGCTCGAGCGGCTGCTGCCGGTGCTCGACGCTGGTGGCCGGCACGGGCTCGCGGCGCTCTGCCGGTTCCTGCTCGGCAACCTCGCGCTCGAAGAGCACCGTCTCGACGATGCCGAGCGCCTGCATCGCGCGGCGCTCGAGGCCCGGCGCTCGGCCCGCGGTGGGGCCACGGCGGCCGTCGCCTCCCTCTCGGCGCTCGCCGCGGTACGCACCGCGATGGGCGACTTCTTCCAGGCGGTCGCCCTCTATCGCGAAGCCGACGAGCTCGCGCGCAGCGATCGTGGCGACGGGGAGGACAGCTTCGTGCTCCTCGGGCTCGGCCGTGCGCTCGCTCGTATCGGAGATTTCGCCTCCGCGCGCGGCCCCCTGCGGCGTGCCCTCGCGCTGCGTCAGGGACTCGACGACCGGGCTGGCGAGGCGATCGCCCGGCTCGCGGTGGCCGAGAACCACCTCCAGCTCGCACAGCTTGCTGACGCCGAACGGGAAGCGCGCCGGGCCCACTTCGATCTCTCGCTGCTTCCGGAAGGGACGGCGCTCGGCGACGCCGAGCTGCTGCTCGGCCGGATCCATCTCGCCTGCAACCGGCCGGCCGAGGCGCGGCCGCATCTCGCGGAAGCGGCCCGCATCCACCGGGCCAGGGGGCAGGCGGTCGCCCTCGCCCGTGACCTCGCCGCCCAGCTCGCGGCGGCCATCGCCCAGGGGGAGACGCGGGAGGTGCGCCGGCTCGCGCTCGAGCTCGAAGACCAGCTGGCGACCATCGGCTCCCGGCGGGCGAGCGACGAGCCGTTCGACTACCATCTCTATCGCGCCGCGGTCTGGCTGCGGGCGCACGGCGAACCGGAGATCGACCCCGAGCCGTGGCTCGAGCGCGCGTATGCGACGCTCCTCGAACAGACCTCCTTCCTCGCCCCGGCCGATCGCCACCACTTCCTCTTCGGTCTCCCGCTGCACCGCGAGATCGTCGAAGCGGCCGCCCGCGAAGGTCTGGCCACCCAGGGCGGAACGCACCCGGTTCGACACTGAGGCCGGCCAGCCGGTGACCGCGATCCCGGGCCGGCGCGGGTTTGACTCGGGCGTGGTGATGAATATGCTAGGAGGGTACCGTACCGAAAAGGTACCCTAACGAATCAGGATGGAGATCCAGAGATGAGCACGACCGAAACCTGGCTGACCAGCCTCATCACCGCCACCCCGCAGGAAGGGTTCGAGCTGGCGATCACGCTCAGCCGCCGGGGGGTGAAGTACACGCAGCCCGACCCGGAGATCCTCAAGAAGCTGCGCCCCACCTACGCCGAGGACGCCAGGGCGCTCACCGCGGCGTCGCAGGTGGTCGCGATCAACTTCCAGACGGTGGCGGCGGCCAACAACTACTGGCGCAAGTAGGAGTCGACGCGCGGCGCCGGCGCCGGACGGGAGGGATCATGAGCGTGAAGCTGAAGCGCGTCTATGAGCCGGCAGCGCCGGCGGACGGCAAGCGGGTGCTCGTCGACCGCCTCTGGCCGCGCGGCGTGGCCAAGGCGAAGGCCGGGATCGATCTCTGGCTCAAGGAGGCCGCCCCCTCGACCGAGCTGCGCAAGTGGTTCGCGCACGACCCGGAGAAGTGGCCGGAGTTCCAGAAGCGGTACCGGGCGGAGCTGAAGGGAAGCGCGGCGCTCGCGACGCTGCGGGAGCTCGCGCGGGAGGGGGATCTCACCCTCCTCTACGCGGCGAAGGATCAGGAGCACAACGAGGCGGTCGTGCTCCAGCGCCTCCTCTCCCGCGCCGGCTGAAGCGCCGAGCCGGGCGATGGACGCGGCGGCGTACGACCGCTGGTACGAGACCCCGCGCGGACGCTGGATCGGCGAGCGCGAAGCGGGGCTGCTGCGCGCGGCGCTGCGGGCAGGTCCCGGCGATTCGGTGCTCGACGTCGGCTGCGGGACGGGATACTTCTCGCGGGCGCTCAGCGGCGCGGCGCTCCGGATGACCGGCGTGGATCTCGCCCCGGCGTGGGTTGCCTACGCCGCGCGGCGCGATCCCGGGAGAGCCCGCTACGCCGTCGCCGACGCCCGCCGGCTGCCGTTTCCCGACGCCAGCTTCGACCATGCGATCTCGGTCACCGCGCTCTGCTTCGTCGCCGAGGAGCGGGCGGCGGTCGCCGAGCTGGTTCGCGTCGCCCGCCGACGGGTCGCCATCGGACTGCTCAACCGGCGGAGCCTGCTCTGGCGCCAGGAAGGGCTGGGCGGCGGGAGCGGGGGGTATCGCGGTGCCCGCTGGCACACCGCCCGGGAAGCGAGAGGGCTCTTCCGGGGGTTGCCGGTGGAAGAGATCGAGATCCGGAGCGCGATCCAGCTCCCGGGCGGCGGTTGGTGGAGCCGGATCGTGGAGCGTCTCGTCTCCCGCCGGCTGCCGTTCGGCGCCTTCCTCCTCGCGGCGGCATCGCGCGTGTCACCGGCCGCCAGCGGGGTTGCTGCGCTGCGGAATGCCGCACCGGAAAACGACGAGGTAATCTAAAAAGTATGAACGACATGACGAATCAGCCACGACACTCCCGTTACCTGATCATCGGCGGCGGCATGACCGCCGACGCCGCCGCGCGCGGCATCCGCGAGCTCGATGCCGATGGCGCGATCCGCCTGCTCGCCGCCGAACCCGACGCGCCGTATGCGCGGCCGCCGCTCTCCAAGTCGCTCTGGAAGGGCGAGCCGCTCGCGAGCATCTGGCGCGCCACCGACGAGCTCCCCGGAGTCACCCTCGAGCTCGGCCGGCGGGCGACCCGACTCGATCCCGGAGAGCATCGGGTGGTGGACGATCAGGGCACGGTCTACACCTACGAGAAGCTCCTCCTCGCCACCGGCGGCGCGCCGCGCCGGCTGCCGTTCGGCGACGACGAGGTCATCTACTTCCGCACCCTCGCCGACTACCGGCGGCTGCACGAGCTCGCCACCCCGGGACGCCGCATCGCGGTGCTCGGCGGCGGCTTCATCGGCAGCGAGGTGGCAGCGGCGCTCGCCATGCAGGGGTGCCGGGTCGTGATGCTCTTCCCCGAAGAGGGGCCCGGTGCGCGCGTCTTTCCTCCGGCGCTCACCCGGCATCTCGTCACCTACTACCGGGAGCACGGGATCGAGGTCCATCCCGGCGAGAAGGTCGCCGGCATCGCGCGGCAGGGAACCACGAGCGAGGTCACGACCGACTCCGGGCAGCGCTTCACGGTCGATGCCGTGGTCGCCGGGCTCGGCATCATCCCCGACGTGGCGCTCGCCATCGGAGCCGGGCTGCGCGTCGACGACGGGATCGTGGTCGACGAGCACCTGCGGACCACGAACCCCGACATCTGGGCCGCCGGTGACGTGGCCCGCTTCGCTCCCGCCGGCCGCGCCGGCCGGGGGGTGCGCGTCGAGCACGAGGACAACGCGCTCAGCCAGGGGCGCGCCGCGGGCCGGGCGATGGCCGGCGATCCGGCGCCGTACACGCACGTCCCGTTCTTCTACTCCGACCTCTTCGACCTCGGCTACGAGGCGGTGGGGACGCTCGACGCCCGCGCGCCGGTGGTCGCCGACTGGAAGGAGGAGTTCCGCGAAGGGGTCGTCTACTACCTCGCCGGCGAGCGCGTCCAGGGCGTCCTCCTCTGGAACGTCTGGGGGCAGGTGGACGCGGCGCGCGAGCTGCTCGCCGCGCCCGGACCGTTCACGGCCGAGTCGCTCCGCGGCCGGTTGCCGGCTTCGTGAGGAGTCGCGCCGTGACCCGATCGCTCGGCCTCGTCCGGCTTGACAGCCGCCGGCGCTCGTAGTAGAACCCGTCCGTCATGAGTTCCCGGCGTCACCCACGGACCGCCCCGCAGACGATGGGCTGCACCATGTGCATGTGCACCGAGCACGTGCGCGGGGCCGAGGTGCACGCCGGCTGAGATAGCCACCCGATCGGAGACCTCGAGACCCGCGACGGCGCTGCCGGAGCGGGTCTTTTCGTATCTGGCCGTCGTCGCGCGGGGCTCGCGGAAAAGAGACCCCAAACCGGAGAGAGACGACGATGCCAAGCCCCGCCCGCCCCGCCTACCGCTACGAGACGCTCCAGATCCATGCCGGTCAGGAGCCGGCACCGGGCACGCACGCCCGCGCGGTGCCGATCTACCAGACCACGAGCTTCACCTTCACCGACTCGGCGCACGGAGCCCGCCTCTTCGCGCTCGAGGAGTTCGGCAACATCTACACCCGGATCCAGAACCCGACGACCGACGTCCTCGAGAAGCGGCTCGCGGCGCTCGAAGGAGGGGTAGCGGCGGTGGCGACCGCCTCGGGACAGGCGGCGCAGCTGCTCGCGCTGACCACGCTCGCGGGTGCCGGCGACCGGATCGTGGCCGCGAGCAACCTCTACGGCGGCACCTACAACCAGCTCAAGGTCACGCTGCCCCGGCTCGGTATCGAGACCGCGTTCGTGCCCGGTGATCAGCCGGAGGCGTTCCGCCGCGCGATCGACGAGCGCACCCGGGCGCTCTACGTCGAGACGATCGGCAACCCGCGCCTCGACGTGCCGGACTTCACGGCGCTCGCCGGGATCGCCCGCGCCGCCGGGGTGCCGCTGATCGTCGACAACACCTTCGGCGCCGCCGGCTACCTCTGCCGTCCGATCGAGCACGGCGCCGACATCGTGGTCGCCTCGGCGACGAAATGGATCGGCGGTCACGGCACCTCGCTCGGCGGCGTGGTCGTCGATGCCGGCACCTTCGACTGGGGCAACGGGCGCTTCCCGCAGTTCACCGAGCCGTCGCCGGGCTACCACGGGCTCTCCTTCTGGAAGGCGTTCGGCCCGGCGAGCCCGACCGGCAACATCGCCTTCGCGGTGCGGGCGCGGGTCGAGGGGCTGCGCGACCTCGGGCCGGCGCTCTCGCCGTTCAACGCCTTCCTGCTCCTCCAGGGGATCGAGACGCTCTCGCTCCGCGTCCAGCGCCACGCCGACAACACCCTCGCGCTCGCCCACTGGCTCACCGCCCACCCGGCGGTGGTGTGGGTCAGCTATCCGGGGCTCGCCTCGCATCCCGCCCACGAGCGCGCCCGGCTCTACCTGCGCCACGGCTTCGGCGGCGTGCTCACCTTCGGCATCCGCGGCGGGGTCGAAGCCGGACGGCGTTTCATCGACGCGGTCGAGCTCGCGAGCCATCTCGCCAACGTCGGCGACACCCGCACGCTGGTGATCCATCCGGCCTCGACGACGCATCAGCAGCTGAGCGCCTCCGAGCGCGCGAGCGCCGGCGTCACCGACGACCTCGTGCGGGTGTCGGTCGGGCTCGAGCATTTCGACGACATCTGCGCCGACTTCGAACAGGCGTTCGCGCGGGCCGGAGTGGGCCGGGAGATCCCGGCATGAACCCCCGGACGCAGATCTCTCCCGCGACCCGCTTCCTCACCCTCGACCGGCCGTTCGTGCTCGAGAGCGGCGAGCGGCTCGAGAACGTGACGATCGCCTACCGCACCTGGGGCCGGCTCGCCCCGGCGCGGGACAACGCGGTGGTCGTCTGTCATGCGCTGACCGGCTCGGCGGACGTCGACGCGTGGTGGGCGGGGATCTTCGGCCCCGGCCGCGCGCTCGATCCGGAGCGCGACTTCATCGTCTGCGCCAACGCGCTCGGCAGCTGCTACGGCACCTGCGGACCGCTCACCGAGCGGCGCCCCGGCGTCGCCTGGGGCCCCGACTTCCCGCGGGTCACGGTGCGCGATCAGGTCCGTCTCCAGCAGGAGCTCGTCGCCCGGCTCGGAATCGAGCGGATCGCCCTCGTCATCGGCGGCTCGCTCGGCGGGATGCAGGCGCTCGAGTGGGGGGTGCTCGGCGCCGGGTACGTGGATGCGGTCGCCGCGATCTCCGCGCCCGCCGCGCACGACGCCTGGGCGCTCGGCCTCTCGGCGCTGGCCCGCCGGGCGCTTACCCTCGACCCCCGCTTCCGCGGCGGGCACTACCCGCCCGACGCCCCGCCCGTCGAGGGGCTCGAGCTCGCCCGGCAGATCGCGATGCTCAGCTACCGCAGCGCCCCCGGGCTCGGGGCGCGCTTCGGGCGCGAACGGGCTCCGGACGGGCGCTGGGCGATCACCTCATGGCTCGACCACCATGGCGAGCGGCTGGTGGCGCGCTTCGACGCCAACTGCTACCTCGCGCTGCTCGATGCGATGGACACGCACGACCTCGGCCGCGAGCGGGGCGGCCTCGCGACGGTGCTCGCCCGCTATGCCCCCGCGCTCCACCTGCTCGTCGTCACGAGCGACGTGCTCTATCCGCCGGCCGACGGGATCGAGATCGCCCGGCGCGTGCCGGGCGCCGAGCTCGCGATCATCGACGCCCCGCACGGCCACGACACCTTCCTCATCGAGCAGGCGGAGGTCGACCGCCGGGTCCGCGCCTTCCGGGCGGCGGCGGCCGCCGAAGCGCTGCCACTCGTGGCGGGAGGCGTGCGATGAGCTGGCGGGTGCTCAAGTTCGGCGGTACCTCGGTGACCGCGGCGCCGCTCGCCGCGGCCGGGATCGTGGCGGCGGCGGCACGGGAGCGCCGGGTCGCGGTGGTGGTCTCGGCGCTCGCCGGCGTCACCGACCGGCTCGTCGCGCTCGTCGGCCGGGCCCGCGCCGGAGCGGCGGATCTCGATGACGACCTGGCTGCGATCGGTGAGCTCCATCGCGAGCGGGCCCGCCGGCTCAACGGTGCGGCCGCGCTCTGTCGCTCCCGCTTCGAGAGCGAGCTCCGGAGCTTGCGCGCGGCGCTTGCCGAGGTGCGGGAGACCGGCTCGCCCCACGCGATCGCCCGGGCGCTCGCCGCCGGCGAACGGCTCTCCGCGCCGCTCTTCGCCGCCACGCTGGAGGCGGTCGCCGGCCGGCCGGTCGAGGTGATCGACGCGACCGAGCTGCTGGTCGCCGCCGGCTCTCCCGAGGAGGCGGCACCACAGCTGGAAGCGACCCGCCAGCGCAGCCGCCTCCGGCTCGCTGGCTGCCTCGGCCCGGTGGTCGTCCCCGGCTTCTACGCCGGCGCCGGCGATGGCGCTCCCCTCCTGCTCGGACGGGGCGGCTCCGACACCTCCGCGACGCTGCTCGGCGCGGCGCTCGCCGCCGACCGGGTGGAGATCTGGACCGACGTGGATGGCGCCTACGATCGCGATCCACGCCGGTTCCCGGAGGCACGCCTCTGCCCCGCGCTCGATTTCGCAGCGGCCGAAGCGCTCGCCCGCAGCGGCGCGAAGGTCCTGCACGCGCAGGCGATCGCCCCGGCGCGGGCGGCCGGCACCCCGATCCATCTCCGCAACACCTTCCGGCCGGAGGCTCCGGGCACGGTGGTGGGGCCGCGGGAGGCGGTGGCGGTGAGGAAGGCGGCCTGAGACGTGCTCGCCGCCGGGACTATCCGGTGCGACTCAGCGCGATTCGCCCTTCAGGAGGGCGTCGAGAGTGGCGCGCTCTTCGGCGGTCAGCTCGGTGAGCGGCAGGAAGAGCTCGGCGCCGGGGCCGGGCGGGGGGAGGGGAACGTCGACGCGCTGGAGACGGCGCGCGAGGGTGGAACAGTCGAGGCTGCCGAAGGAGAAGACGGCGGCGGTCTCGCAGAGCCCGACCAGCCGGTTGCCGAGCTGGCTCCGGATCTCGACCGGGAGGCTCGGCGGGAGCTCCACGGCCTCGAACCGGTAGCCGTCGGGACGCCGTTCGATGCGCAGCCGGGCGGGGAGCTCGATCTCCTGACGGGGGACGACGAGCTCGTCGGTGAGCTGCTGGGCGACGCCGCCGAGCTCGAGATCGGCGAGCAGCTGCCCCTTGCCCAGGAACGAAGCGGTGAGCAGCGCGCGCCAGGTGCCGTCGCCGGCGGGTTCGAGGGCGAGCAGATGGCTCTGGAGGATGAGCGTCTGGCTGGGCGAGCGCAGGCGCAGGACGAGCGCGCCCGCCTCGTACGGCGGCGCCTCCGTGACGAGGTCCGCGTAGCTGCGGTTGAGGCGCGAGAAGGAGAGCTCGCCCCCCGCGGCCGGGAGCGCGAGCGCCGGCAGGAGGAGAGTGGCGAGCAGGAGAGGACGCCGAACGATCCGGAGAGTTCGCACGATTCAGGGATAGTACCCGCGCGCGGTGCGAACCTTCAAACGGCCGTCGCGCACCCGGACCTCGACCTTGCGGTAGCCGGTTTCGCCCCCCGCGGTGGCCGGCGAGAAGGCGAGCAGGTACTGGCTGCGCAGCTCGCGGTCGATCTCGCGATAGACGGCGGTGAGCTCGCTCGCCTTCGCGATGAAGAACGCCTGGCCGCCCGTCTCGTTGGCGAGCTCCCGGAGCTTGGCGCGGATCGCGACCGCGCCGCGTGGCAGATCGAGGCCGACGGTGTAGATCACCACCCCGCTGCGGCGGGCGTACTCCAGCGCATCGCGCGCCGCGACCGCGCTCGAGGTGTCGTCGCCGTCGGAGAGGATCACCAGCGCCTTCCGGCCGGCGATCCCGCGGAAGTAGTGGAGGCTGAAGACCACCGCGTCGTGCAGCGCCGTCCAGCCCACCGCCGGCAGCTCCTCGCAGGCGGCGATGACCGCCCGGGGGTCGGGAGTCAGCGGCGCGAGCAGCCACGGACGTTCCGCGAAGCCGACCGCGAAGGCGCGGTCCTTCGGGGTGACGATCGTTTCGAGGAAGCCGGCGGCCGCCGCCTTCGCTTCGGCCAGCGCCCCCTGCATCGAGCCCGACAGGTCGAGGGTGATGCCGATGACGAGCGGGAGATCGCGCACCGGCTCGAAGCGCGCGAGCGGCTGCGGACGCCCCTGGTCGAGCAGGGTGAAGTCGGCCGCGGTGAGCCCCTCGACCGGGCGCCCGTTGCCGTCGAGCACGGTGGCGAAGATCTCGACGAGGTTGACGTCGATCTCGTCGAGGTGTTCCGGCAGCCTGAGGAAGCGCACGTCCTCGGCGCGGGCGCCGTCGCTGAAGATGGCGGTGGCGGCGAGGAAGGCGATCTCGCCTTGCGCCGGGACCTCGATCCGCGCCTCCCAGGGCGGCTGCTCGCGCACCGCCACGAGCTCGTCGCCGAGGCGGAACTCCACCCGCTCCACCCGCCGGCCTTCCGGCACGACGACCGCCGCGCGCGCCCGCACCTCGCCGGTCGGCCGGCTCCCTCGGGGCGGCTCGAGGATGGTGATCCGCGGTTCGCCCTGCGGCTGGTTGAGCACCACCTCGTCGGCCGCCACCAGCTCGCCCGCGGCGTCGAGCCCCTCGGCGCGCACCACCTGCTCGCGGGGCAGGTTCGGAAGCCGCAGCTCGGCGCTCCATGGCGGGGAGGTGCGGGTGAGCTGCGCGCGGCCGTCGAGGTAGAAGACCACCCGCCGGATCCGTTCGCCGGTCACGATCGCCTCGGCCCGCCAGAGGCCGAAGACGACGTCGGCGGCGGGCGGCACGAGCAGCAGGCTGTCGCGGCCGGGAAGCGATTGGCGACCGAGCTCCTCGCCGAGCGCGACGATCGCGCCCTCGGGCAGCGGCGGCTCCGGCTCGGGGGTCGCCTCGGCGGGAACGGTGAAGGTGCGGGCGAGCGTGGTCACGGCGCCGCCCACCTCGTCGCGCAGCCGGAGCCGCAGGACGTACGGGCCGCCGGGACGCAGGGCCCGCTCGGTGGCAAGGACGAGCGGGGCGCCGGTCGCCGGCGGCAGGACGAACCGCTCCCGGAAGCTCTCGAGCAGCGCGCCGTCGCGCTCGACGACCCCGTCGACGGCGAGGCGCAGCTCGCGCTTCTCTTCCTCCTCGGCCACCGCGAGCGGGGCGTCGGGCGGCAGCACCGTCAGCAGCCTCACCACGAGCCGCTGACCGCGCGTCTCCGGAAACGAGAGGCGCACCTCGCTGAGAGGCAGCTCGGGGTGTTCGTCGACCGGGGTCGCGGCGGCGGTGCGGGCCCAGGCGGCGAGGTCGGCGGGCGGTGCGAGGAAGGCCGCGAGCTGCTCGGCGCGCGGGCGTCCCGGCTTGAAGCCGGTGAGGCCGTCGACCCCGGTGAGGCGGTCGATCTCCGCGGCCCGGTCGCAGGCGCGCAGATCGATCCGCTTGCCGACGATGTAGCGCCGCAGCTCCTCCCACTGTTCGAGCACGTACTCCATCTCCGGGGTGTAGAGCGCCCGCTTGCCGTCGGTCGGCAGCCAGAGCCGGTAGCTCTCCGCCGGCGAGCGGCGGTAGAGGAGCAGCCGGTCCGGCGTCTGTCCGGGGTAGGTCCAGATCTCGAGCGGCCGGAAGACCTGACCGCACTCGACGGTCTCCCGCGCGGCGGGAGGGCCCTGGAGGAAGAGGAGGCGGGCACGGTCGTCACTCCAGCCGAGCAGCTCGCGTTCGGCGAGCCGGCGGCGGCGCGAGACCCCTTCGGCGAGCTCGTTGCCGGCGGTCTCCGGCAGCGGATCGTCGGCCAGTCGGGCGGCGAGGCGACTCATCCGCGCCTCCGGAGCGAGCGCTTCGATCTCGCGACGCTCGGCGTCGGGCAACAGGAGAAGCAGCGCCTCGGCGTCTGCATCCGCGGATGCCGGGAAGCTCACCGGTGCCACGCCGGGACTGGCGGTGGCGAGTCCGGCCGAGAGCAGCGCCACGGTCACGAACGCGAGACGGGGTCCGGCAGTGGTGAAGCGGCGGCTTTGACGCATGCCGGCAATGGGAGCAAACATGGTGCCAGTGGTTCGCGGATAGAATGAAAAACCATCGGGGGGATGCCGTGAGCGCTGATCCGAAAGCAGTTGGCGACCCTTTCCCGCCTGCCTTTCTCGGCCCGGATGAGTTGCACCGTCTGGCGGCCCTCGTCGAGCAGCTCAACCGCGCCGAGCGGCGCGAAGAGGTCTACGAGGCGGCGCTCTCGGGGATGGGCACGCTCCTCGAGGCCGACTACGCCGCGATCCTCCTCTTCGGTGAGGACGATCGCGCCCACTTCGTGGCCTGGCGCGGCCTTCCCGACGAGTACCGCGCGGCGGCCGATGGCCACTCCCCGTGGCCGCCGACGGAGGCCGACGCCCAGCCGGTCGTGGTCTCCGATGTCGGGGATTGCGACCTCGATCCGGCGCTGTGCGCCCAGATCGTCAGGCAGGGGATCCGCTCCCTCGCCTTCTTCCCCCTCGCCCGTCACGACCGGCTGCTCGGGAAGTTCATGACCTACTGGGCGCGGCCGCACGGCTGCCGGCCCGGGCACGTGGTCATCGGCCGCGTGGTGGCGCTGCACGTCGCCGCCGCTCTCGGCCGCCTGCTCGACGCCGAGGCGCTGCAGCGGAGCGAAGAGCATTTTCGCGCCCTCATCGAGCAGAGCACCGACCTCATCGTCCTGGTCTCTCCGGACGGCACCATCCTCTACGAGAGCCCGGCCGCCTCGGAGATACTCGGTTTCCATCCGAGCGAGCGGGTGGGGCGTTCGGTCTTCGAGCGGATCCACCCCGGGGAGATCGACGCGGCGAAGGGCTTCTTCGGGCGCCTCGCCCGCGAGGCGGGGCGCAGCCTCGTGGGCGAGCTGCAGATCCGGCATCGCGACGGCGAGCTCCGCTGCCTGGAGGTGCGCGGCCGGAACCTGCTCGCGCATCCGGCGGTGAGAGCGCTCATCCTCAATATCAGCGACATCACCGAACGTCAGCAGGCGGCCAGGGCGCTCCGGGCTTCCGAGGAGCGCTACCGGAGCCTGTTCGAGGAGTCGCGGGACGCCATCTACATCAGCACCCCGGCCGGCGAGATGCTCGATCTCAACCCCGCCGGGGTGCGCCTCTTCGGCTTCGCGTCGCGTGAGGAGGCGCTGACGGCGTCGGCGTACGATCTCTACTGGGAGCCGTCGGGGCGCGAACGTTTCGCGGCCCTGATGCGTGAGCAGGGGTTCGTCGAGGAGCTCGAGAGCGACCTCCGCACGGTGGACGGCGATCGCCGCCGGGTGCTCGAGACCGCCTCCGCGGTGCTCGATGGCGAGGGCCAGGTGGTTGCCTACCGGGGCACGCTGCGCGACGTGACGGTGCAGCGCGCGCTCGAAGAGCAGCTGCGCCAGACGCAGAAGATGGAGGCGGTGGGCCGGCTGGCCGGTGGGGTGGCCCACGACTTCAACAACCTGCTGACGGCGATCAACGGCTACAGCGAGCTGCTCCTGCGCCGGCTGCCGGCCGGCGATCCGTGCCGGCGCGAGGTGGAGGAGATCCACCGTGCCGGACGCCGCGCCGCGGAGCTGACGGGGCAGCTGCTCACCCTCTCGCGCCGCCAGGTACACGCTCCGCGCCGCCTCAACCTGAACCGGGAGGTGTCGGACCTGGAGCGGCTGCTCCGGCGGGTGCTCGGCGAGGGGCTCGAGCTCTCGCTCTCGCTCGACGCCGCTCCGGCGGCGGTGCAGGGCGATGCCGGACAGCTCGAGCAGGTGCTCCTCAACCTCGCTCTCAACGCCCGGGACGCCATGCCCGGGGGAGGAAAGATCGAGATCGCGACCCGCAACGTCTGGCTCGGCGAGGAAGAGACGGGCAGTTTCCCGGGAGTCGTACCGGGGCCGTTCGTCGAGCTCAGCGTGCGGGACAACGGCACGGGGATGGACGGCGAGGTCCTCGAGCACCTCTTCGAGCCGTTCTTCACCACCAAGGAGCGGGGCAGCGGCACCGGTCTCGGGCTGCCGACCGTCTACGGCATCGTCCGCCAGAACGGCGGTCTGATCCGGGTCGAGAGCAGCCTCGGGGAGGGCTCCTGCTTCCGCGTCCTCTGGCCCGCGGCCCATGCGCACGCGACCGCGGGCGGCCCCTGGTCGCGGACCGACGAGCCGCAGCCCGGGGAACCGGCCCTCGACGCGGCGACGATGCTGCTGGTGGAAGACGAGCGTTCCGTGCGCGAGCTGCTCGCCACGGCGCTGCGCGAGGCGGGGCTCACGGTGCTCGAAGCGGGCGATGGCGAGGAGGCGTTGCGGCTGGCGAGCGAAGACCAGCCGATCGATCTGCTGCTCTCCGATCTCCGGATGCCGCGGCTCGGCGGCGGAGAGCTCGCGAAGGCGCTGCGCCGGGCGCAGCCCACGCTGCGGGTGCTCTTCATGTCGGGTTACACGGAGCGCTCGGGAGTCGGGGACGGGGATGGGTTGGCGCGGGAGACGGTGCTGCAGAAGCCGTTCTCGAACGCCGATCTGCTCGCGGCGGTGGAGGAGGCGCTCGCCGCGCCGGAAACGCGGGGAACGAACCATGGGAGGACCGATCGGCAATGACGAAACGGCTCAACGAACCGATCGCCTCCTGGCAGCCCAACGATCGGGTCCAGGGGTACGCGCTGCTCCGCCGGCGCGAGGTCCGGCAGGACAAGAACGGCCGGGATTACCTCGACCTCCTCCTCGCCGACGCCAGCGGCAGCATCCCGGCCAAGGCCTGGTCCGGCAGCCCGGCGCTCGGCCAGGAGTTCGCGGCGGGGGAGTACGTCGCCTTCTCCGGCAGCGTGGAGTCGTATCGGGATCAGCCGCAGCTGCGGATCGACAACTGCCGGCGAGCGGTCGAGGCGGATCGGGCCCATGGCTTCGATGAGGGCCGCCTGGTGCCGACCACGCGCGAAGACCTCGACGATCTCTGGCGGCGGCTCGAAACGCTCTACGGCGAGCGTGTCGAGCGGCCGCCGCTGCGCGCGCTGGCCGCCGCCGCGCTGGCGAAGTGGGGGGCCGAGCTGCGCGAGCATCCGGCGGCGAAGCTGATGCACCACGCCTACCGGGGAGG
>JAAYLR010000026.1 GCA_012521815.1 Acidobacteriota bacterium | reverse complement strand
TGAGCTTGCCCAGAGTCTGTGCGACCTGGGATGGAGTGGCGAGGCTCCGGTGCCGGAGCCCCGACAGGTACCCTTCACTCTGAAACCAGCCGAGGGCGCCGCCGGCGCTCGCGACCTGCGGCACCACGAGCACTTGGCCGAAGAGCTCGGCGAGGAGGCGGCTCTCTTCAGGGTTCAGGAGGTTCGAACGCCCGGGCGTCGCCGTCAGGCCTAGTGTCCGGGGTTGGGCGGGACGTCGCAGCCGTTCGTACTCCTCGATGATCGTCTGGTGCCCTCGAGCCAGGGCATGGTGCGCTTCGTCGATGACCACCAGGCCGGCGCGCGCCAGGATCTGTCTCACGAACGGATCTTCGCTTCCCAGCCGTGCGACCAGCTGCTGGCTCGAGGCCACGACCAGAGTCGGCCGGGAGGTGAGCTCGTCCTCGAAGCGGCTTCCTTCCGAATACCGGAAGATCTGGAGAGGTTCGCCCAGCTCCTGTCCCCTCCACGGCCAGAGCTGTTCGATCGCGTCGCACGCCTGCTCGAGCAGCTCTCCCTTCTGCGCCACCCAGATCACCAGCGGCTGCTGCTCCTCGGCGAGCAGTTGATCGACGACGTACTCCATCCCGATTCTCGTCTTGCCGGTACCGGTGAAAGAGGAGACCATGACGCGCGTTCGCTGCTCGAGGAGGAGCCGGACCTCCCGGAGGATGCCCCGCTGGAAGGCCTTAAGCGGGGGCAGCGCGCCGATCGGTTCGATCTCGTAGACGGAGGTCCGCCCGTTCCGCTCTCTAACCCCGGCAAAGGCGTCCGGCAGCCCCAGCGCTCTCGTCACGCGCAGGGCGGTCATGGAGCCGCGGTGCCAGTTGAGCTCGGCGAGGTCGCGCTCGATCGTTCGCCGATTCGCGGGTGCTTCCCGCCCGCGCACACGCTCGAACAGGCCCCGCAAAGACTCCTCGTCAAGGGACTCGAGCAGCAGCCGCCGTACCGAGGTCTGTTGTGCGCCGATCCGCCGCGGACGCTCGGCCAGCAGCGAGGGCCCCTGCTGCCGCACCAGGAGGTCGAGGAGGAAGTGGGTGGTCAGCTTCGTGCCGACGATCCTCTCGAGCCGGGCCATGCGCTCCCGCCCGAAATACTGCCGGGGGAATGACTCCGGAAGCACCGTGCGCAAGCGTTCGCACGCCCGCTGGATGTCGACTTCGGAGATCAGCCCGGGCATCGTTCTATCCTATCCAGCGTCCTTTCCCGCCAGCGCACCGCCCTACGCTCCCGCCTCCAGCGCCGCCACCTTCGGTTCCAGCCGGGTGAGGAGCTGTTCGAGGAACCGCTCGCCGGCGGCGTCGAGGTCGCCGTCGAGGGGGAAGGCCAGCGTTTCGACGGTGTGGTTCTTCAGCTCTCCGCGGAACGGGCTCTCGAGCTCCTGCGGGTAGACGAGGAACGCGTGGTGGCAGTTGCGCGCTTCGGCGTAGGCGATCGCCTGCTGCACGTCCGCGGACTGGGGGAACCCCTGGTTCTTGTACTTCGTGTCGAGCACCGCGACGGTCCGGCCACTCGGCAGGTGGAGGATCTCGATGTCGATCTCGAACCTCACCTGTCTATCGGTGCCGAGGGGCACCTTCTCCTGAGGGAGCGCCGCGAGGTACGGCGGCAGGTGCGAGCTCAGCCACTCCGCGACGAACTCCTCGAAGAGCCTGGCCATATCGACCAGGAAGGGGAGCATCGGCCGGTCGCCGAGCTCGTGGGCGGGGCCGAGATGGTCGAGGAAGAACCGGCAGAGGGCGTGGAGTGGCTCGTAGTCGGCGTTCAGCTGGTGATAGATGCGGCCCGTGGCGTCGCTGCCGATGAACGGCGCGACGGAGACGATCCCGCCGAGCGCCTTGCACGCCCTCCGCACCCGGGCCGCGGACTCTTCCCGCCGGCAGAGCCCGCTCCGGGCGATCCGCAGGAGGGTCCAGAGCAGGAGCTGGTTGTCGTCGAGGTCGGGGGTGTGCTCCTCGAAACGGCACGGCAGCGCGATCCGCCAGGGGGTGCGAGCGTGGCCGAGGAGATCCAGTCGGCCACGGAGGAACCGCAGCTCCCGCTCCTCTTCGACGTACGCCCGGTAGAGGCCGTGCCGGACGCGGTCCAGCACCCGCCGCGCGAGGATCGAGGCCAGCAGCTCGAAGAGGTCGTCCACCGAACTCGCGTCGAAGAGGCCGTCGGTGCGGAACTCCGCCAGCCGGTACGCCACCTCGAGCATCCGGAAGAGTGACGCCAGCGGAACTTTGGGCTGGAGGCTCAGCCCGAACTCCGGGGTCACGGGGAGGAAGCCCACCCACCCCAGGCTCGTCAGCCCCCATTTCTGCCGGTTCTCCCAGGGGCTGCGGATCTCGATCCGGCTGCCGTGCTCGTCCCGCAGCCGCTCGGCCACGGCGCTGTCGAGGTCGTCGAGGTCGAGCCGCTCATACTCGACGAGGGAGAGAACCTCCATCGGCGCCTACTCTCCCCGCAGCAGCCGGCCGGCGATCCTCTCCCAGGCGAAGGGCTCGACCCGGCTCGGGTTGTCGAAGAAGTACTCGTCGAGGTACGGGAGGATCTCCATGCGCCAGATGTCCTCGAGGTGCGTGTCGAGACGCTCCCTGAGGAAGAAGCTGATGCCGACCTCGTAGTGGGAATCGCCGATCGTCTGGTTGACCTGCTTGAGCAGCCGGATGAGCGCGTCGACGTCCACGCTGTCCTGTTGGCCGGCGAGCTTGCGCCGCAGCAGCTCGAAGTCGGGCCGGAGCTCGAGGAAGGCGAAACGGCGCCGCAGCGCGTGGTCGACGAGCGCGATCGAGCGGTCCGCGGTGTTCATCGTGCCGAGGATCCGCACATTGCCCGGCACCTGCAGCCAGCCTCCGGCCGCGAGCGGCATCTTCCGGTCCCGGTACTCGAGCAGGTACATCAGCTCGCCGAAGACGCGCGCCAGGTTCGCCCGGTTGATCTCGTCGAGGA
>JAAYLR010000239.1 GCA_012521815.1 Acidobacteriota bacterium | reverse complement strand
GCAGCTCGGGATCGCGGCGATGCGCCTGCCGCGGGCGCTGCGCCACCAGGCGCTCGTCATCCTCGTCGGCTCGGCGATCCCCTGGCTCACCAACGCGAGCTTCATCTTCCGCGGCTTCCCGGTCCCCGGGATCGATCCCACACCCCTTTCGATCGCGGCGATGGGGGTGGTGATCGGTTTCGCGGTGATCCGCTTCGACCTCGTCGACCTCGTGCCGGCGGCCCGCGCCACGGCGGTCCGGCTGATGCCGCACGGTCTCGTGGTCTTCGACGAACAGGGGCGGATCATCGACCGCAACCCGGCGGCCCGCTACCTGCTCGGCCCTCCGGAGCGCACCGACTCCGACGGCTTCGGGCTCCGGGACACGGGGCCGTGGTCGGAGCTCCTCGCCCGGACTCTCGATGGCCCGCTCGGGCGTTTCGAGCTCTCGGTCCCCGCCGACCCGCCCCGGATCATCGAGGGCGAGGTGGAGGAGTACCGCACTCCCAAGGGGACGGTCTCGGGCCGCTTCGTGCTCCTGCGCGACGTAAGCGAGCGCTATCACGCCGCCCGCGAGCTGGCGGCAGCGAACCAGCTCCTCGAGAGCCGGCTGGCCGAGATCGAGGCGCTCCAGGAGTCGCTGCGCGAGCAGGCGGTGCGCGATCCGCTCACCGGCCTCTTCAACCGCCGCTTCCTCGAAGAGACCGTGGAGCGCGAGATCGTGCGCGCCGAGCGGACCCGCGATTCGCTGGCGGCGGTGCTCCTCGATCTCGACGGCTTCAAGCTGCTCAACGACCGCCTTGGCCACGCGGCCGGCGACGAGCTGCTCCGCGAGCTCGGCCTCCTGCTGCGCAGCAAGACCCGCCGCTCGGACTACGCATGCCGCTACGGCGGCGACGAGTTCCTGATCGTGATGCCCGGCTCGAACGCCGTGGAGGCGGTGGCGCGCGCCGACGATCTGCGCCGCGCCTTCGCCGGGCAGTACGGGCGTTCGGACCGCCAGGGGATCGTCTGCACGCTCTCGGCCGGGGTGGCGATCTACCCCGACCATGCCGGCGATCTCCACGCGCTGCTCGCCGCCGCCGACCTCGCCCTCTATGCCGCCAAGGCGGCCGGTCGCGACCGCGTCGTGGTCGCCTCCTGAGAGCCGGCCTCAGCCGCCGGCGCCCGGCGGGCCGGCATCCGGCACCGCGACGCCCAGATAGTGGAAGCTCGCCGGCCGCCAGCTGCCGAGGTAGCGCGCCGTCATCGCCGTCACCCGGAAGCCGCCGGCGGCGAGAAGCGCCGGGATCGGCCGCCCGAGATGACAGCCGCCGGCAAGCGGCCGCCAGAGCGGATCGAGCCGCCGCTGCCAGCGCCGCACCGCCGCGTCCGGGGCCTCGCCATGCTCACAGAAGAGGAGCTGGCCGTCCGGCCGCAGGGCCCGACGGGCGGCGGCGAGCGCCGCCACCGGATCGGCGACGGTGCAGAGGGTGAAGGTCGTCACCACCGTGTCGACGCTCGCCGCGGGGAGGGCGATCTCCTCGGCCGCCCCGACCAGGGCCTCGACCGGAACCGGCGAACGGGCCACCGCCGGCTGCGCCAGCGCCCACATCTCCACGGCGGGTTCGAGCGCGACGACCCGCGCGACGGTTCGCGGGTCGTAGAGCGGCAGGTTGTGGCCCGAGCCGAAGCCGATCTCGAGGACCGTGCCGCGCGCCCGCGGCACGATCCGCTCCCGCTCGGCCAGCGCGAGCCGCCGCCCGCAGACGAAGTGGACGAGCCGCGGCAGGACGTAGCGGCGGTAGAAGGTCATCGCCCGCAGCCGTCACGGTCACCTGACGAGCTCAGTCGAGGAGCGTGACGGTGAACTCGCTGGTCTCCTCGTCCTCGCTTCCCATCGCCTCGCTGCTGCTCACCTCCTTGAGACGCTCGACGATCAGGCGGCCGGCAGCTCGACCGAAGCGGTACTCGGTCTCGTGCGATCCCTTGAAACTGATCAGCAGCTTGCGACCCCGGTGGCGCTGCTCCGTCTTCATGGCGAGTGGCCAGCCATCTGCATCGATCCAGACCTGCCAGCTCGCTTCGAACTCCTTGAGGAGCGCATCGATCTCGGGATCGGGTTTCCGCTCCGGCCGGATCACCAGGCGGCGGCACGGAACGCCGTCATGGCGATCGATCTTCTCTTCGAGGAGGGTTGCGCCATCGAGCGCATCGAGCAGGCCCGCTGCCGGATCGACGAGCCGGAACGCCTCCGTGGCCGTGATCGCCTCGAGGTGCTTCCGCAGCGATTTCTGCGACACCTTCCGCAACGCGGCGAGCTTCGCCATCTCCCACTCCAGCGCGAAGCCGTCCGGCCCCGATCGGACCACGACCGAGGCCCGCGTCGGACCGGAGTCGGGCTTCTTCTCACCCTTGGTCTGCTCCTGTTTCACCACCTCGATGCGCGCCCGCACCGGCGTGCCGGACTCGCTGCGGCGCAGCGCCGCGCGGAAGTCGTCGAGCCCGCTCGCACCCGCGCTGCCGGCGATCAGGACGGCGAGCGCGAACGGGGACGCCTTCATGAAGAGCCGACGAACCATCTGTTACCTCCGGAGGCGGCAGGTCATTGCGCAGAGCCCGGGCACTGCCGTTGATTACGCAGCGCGTGGGAGACGGTTTCACCTGCAGCGGCAGCGCAGAGCGACGCGGCGCCGCCGCGTTCAGCCGCGCCCGGGGCGCGGGGCGAGGACGCGGTACCGGCTCTGGACGAAGCCGAACGGCCAGGAGCGGGTGCCGAGGTGGGCGAGCGCGACGTCGCCGGCGAGCGGGCCGAAGAGTGGCCGGCCGCGGCCGAGGAGCACCGGCACCACCGTGAGGGTGAGCTCGTCGATCAGCCCCGCGGCGAGGAAGCTCTGCACCGTCTGCCCGCCGTCGACACAGAGGTGCCGGGCGCCGTCGGCGGCGAAGCGGGCCACGAGCTCGGCGGGCGTCTCCTGGGTGGCCCTGACCGACGGCGGGAGCCCCTCGGGGATCGCGAGCGGCCGCCGGCTGAGCACCGCCACCGGCAGCTCCCCGTACGGCCAGCTCGCGAACGCGAGGAGCCGCTCGAACGAGCGGCGGCCGAGCACGAGGGCGTCGATCCCGGAAATGAACTCCCGGTAGCCGCAGTCCTCCCCCGGCGGGAGGCTCGCGTTGGCCGCCTCGAGCCAGTCGATGCGGCCGTCCTCGCGGGCGACGAAGCCGTCGAGGCTGGTGGCGATGAAGACCGAACAGGTGAGCGCCATGACGCTCATGGTACCCCCTGGCGGCCCCCGGCACCATCGGGCGGAGGCCGCGCGGGGGCCCGCTAGACTGCGGCGGGGCCGGCCTGCCGCCGGGCGCCCGCTCTCGGGGAGGGGTCACGATGCGCACCGCCTGGCTGGGAACCGGTCTGATGGGCTCGCCGATGGCCCGGCGGTTGCTCGCCGCGGGGCACGAGGTGACGGTCTGGAACCGCACCGCGACGCGGACGGCGGAGGTGGTCGCGGCCGGCGCGCGGGCAGCGGCGACGCCGGACGCGGCGGTCGCCAGCGCCGAGGTCGTCTTCACGATGCTCCGCGACGGCCCGGTCACCCGCGCGGTCCTCCTCGACGGCCCCCCGGCGCCCGCCCTTGCCGGCCGGACGGTGGTGCAGATGGCGACGATCGCGAGCGGCGAGAGCCGCGAGCTCGCCGCGGCCGTGCGCGCGCAGGGCGGAGAGTACCTCGAGGCGCCGGTGCTCGGTTCGATCGGCGTCGCCGCGACCGGCCAGCTGCTCGTCTTCGCCGGCGGCGAGGCGGAGCTCTTCGCGCGCCTCCGGCCGCTGCTCGCGCGGTTCGGCCCCGAGCCCCTCCTCGTCGGCCCGACCGGGCAGGCGGCGACGCTCAAGATCGCCTTCAACCAGCTGATCGCCGGCATGGCGGCCTCGTTCTGCCACTCGCTCGGGATCGTCCGCCGCGCCGGTATCGACGTGGACCTCTTCATGGGCCTGCTGCGCCGCAGCGCCTTCCACAACCCGTCGTTCGAAGGGCGCCTGCCCCGCTACCTCGCGCGCGACTACGCGAACCCGAACTTCCCGCTCGCGCTCCTGCTCAAGGACGTCGAGCTCGCCCGCGACGAGGCCGCCGCCCTCGGTCTCGACAACCGCGCGCTCGAGGGCATCCGGGACCTCATCGCCGCCGGCGTCGCCCGCGGTCTCGGCGCGGCCGACTACGGGGCCCTCTACGAGGTGATCGACCCGCCCGCAGCTGGCTGAGTCGCGCCAGCGGCAAAGGAACAGGGGCTGCGGCCCTGACCGGACCGCAGCCCCGCGAATTCCGGCGATGCCGGCGCTCAGCCGAGCAGGCGGCGCATCTCGTGCCGGTGCTCGTCCTCGTCGGCGGCCTGCTCCTCCATCTGCATCTTGAGGCTGTAGAAACCCGCCTTCTCGGCGAGCTCGGCCAGCTTGACGTAGTTCTTCACGTCGGCCTCCTCCGCCGCCGCGTCCCGCTCGAGCATCACGGGGATCTCGGTGGGCGGGGGCGTGAGGTCGGGTGCGAGCTTCGGCGTGCCGCCGAGCATGACGATCTGGTTGGCGAGGTACTGCGCGTGCCCGACCTCGTCCTTGACCTCCTCGAGGTAGAGCTCGCGCACGACCTCGTTCGCCGCGCCCTTGATCGACGCCGCCTGGAGCATGTAGCGCAGGAAGGTCGTCACCTCGCGGTTGAGCTGCTCGTTGAGACCAGCGATCAGTTCCTTGTGAGCCATGGATCTCTTCTCCTGTTGGTATCGCTGCCGGCAGAGGGTCGAAGCCCGGCCGGAGCGTGCGGCACGCCCGGACCAGGAGGGGATGAAAGGGGTTCGCCGACCGGCGCCCGGCAGCTTGCGCTCTGGGGCGGTTTCGTCCCGAGGTTCGTCGTGACCTCGTCCCGGAGGATATCCCGTCCCGCCCTCCGGAGGCAGGGAGCGAGCGCGACGGCCCCTCTTGACAAAGTGCCAGCCCATCCCTAGACTAAATGTTAGTGAAGATTAACTTACCTCTCCCCGAGACCCTGGATCCGTCGCTGACCCCGCGTCAGGCGGAGATCCTCGACCGCGCGATCGAGGTCGTCGCGGCGGAGGGGCTGGGCAGCTTCACCCTCAAGCAGGTCGCCGAGCGGGTCGGCTTCACCGAGGCGGCGATCTACCGGCACTTCCCGGACAAGCGCGCGCTGGTGCTCGCCCTCGTCGACCGGCTCGGCCGGCTCCTGCTCGAGCCCGCCGCGGCCCACGCCGCCGACGCGAGCCGCCCGCCCCGGGAGCGCCTCGAGGCCGTCGTCCGCCACCACGTCTCGCTGCTCACCGGGACTGGCGGCCTGCCGATCCTCCTCTTCGCCGAGGGGCTCGTCGCCGGCGACGAGGCGATCATGGCGCGGCTGCGCGAGACGCTGCGAAGCTACCTCACGCTCCTCGCCGGCCTCCTCGCCGAGATCGATCCCGGCCCCGCGCCCCCGGCGATCCAGCGGGCGATCCTCCTCCTCGGCCTGCCGGCGGCGCTCGGTCTCCAGCAGCGCGCGCTGCCCGAGCTCACCCTGCGCCGGGAGGAGATCGAGACGCTGATCGCGCAGTTCCTCCGGGCGCTGACCACCCCTTCCCTCACCGAGACCGCGCCATGAACCGACTCCCGGGCCTGCCGCTCCGCCCCGCCCTCCTCTTCGGGCTCTTCCTCGCTCTCTCGCTCGGCGGCGCCGCCGGCGCCCGCGGGGAGCCGCCGCCGCTCACCCTCTCGGCCGCCGTCGAGCGGGCGCTCGCGGCCCACCCGTCGCTGCACGCCGCCCTCGCCGAGCAGGAGGCGTTCCGGGCCGCGGCCGGCGAGGCCCGGACCAGCGGGCGCCCGGTCGCCCGCCTCCTCGCCACCGGCACCCGCTACGGCGAGCCGGTGCCGGTGACCCCGATCCACGGCTTCTCTCCCGGCCACCTGCCCGCCTTCGACGAGACCCTCGTCCAGGGGACGCTCTCGGTGCGGACCACGCTCTGGGACGCCGGGGCACGCCGGGCACGGATCCGCCAGAGCGATGCCGAGGCGGCGGCGGCCGGCGAGGCGCTCGACGCGCTTGCCGACGGGATCCGGGCCGGGGTCGTCTCGGCATACGCCTCGGTTCTCGCCCGCCGTGATCTCCTCGCCGCCGCCACCGGGCGCCGCGATGCGGTCGCCGCCGAGCTCGCCCGCGTGGACGAGCTGCTCGCCGCCGGCCGGGCGCCCGAGGTCGAGCGCCTCCGGGCCGAGGCCGCGCTCGCCGCCGCCGAGGCGGAGACGAGCCGTGCCGCCACCGCCCTCGACAGCGCCGAACGGGACCTCGCCCGGCTCACCACCCTCGACGTCACCGCCTGCCGCGCCGCCCGGCTGGCGCCGCTCGGTCTCGGCGGCACCGCGCCGGTCGCCGAGGCCGAACGCCTGCGGCTCCAGGACGACGCCGTCGCCGGCAGCCCCGCGGTGGCCCGCGCCCGGGAGCAGGTCGCGGCCGCCGAGGCGGCCCGGGCCCAGGTGCGCACCGCCCTCTACCCGACCCTCGAGGCGGTCGGGGCGCTCCAGGAGCTCGGCAACGGCCGCCTCTCGTTCGCGACCGAGTGGCAGGCCGGCCTCCAGCTCTCGCTGCTCCTCTTCGACAGCGGCGCGACCGGCCGCCGCCTCGCCCGGGCCGACGCCCTCCTCGCCGCGGCGCGGGCCCGCCTCGCCGAGGCCGAGCTCGCGGCGCGCGAGGCGGTGGACCGGGCGCTCGCGGCGCGCGCCGACGCCCTCGCCCGGGCCGGCGCCCTCGGCCGGGCCGCGGCGCGCCTCGTGGAGGTGGCGCGGGTCGAGCAGCTCCTCCTCGAGGTGGGGACCGGCACCCAGGTCGACTACCTCGCGGCCGAAGCCGAGCTGGCCGCAACCCGCGCCGCCGTGGTCGAAGCCCGCACCCTCGCCCTCGTCGCCGAGGTCGAGCTCGCCCGGGCGACCGGCGCGCTCACCCCCGCATGGATCGCTCACCTGGAGACCCGGCCATGAGCCCGAAGCGCATCGTTCCCCTGCTCGTCCTGACCTGCCTCGTCGGCTTCCTCGTCTGGCGCTACGGGATCGCTCCCCGCCGCGCCGGCGACGGCCTGCTCGTCTCGGGCACCGTTGAGGCGACCGAGGCCCGGCTCGGCTTCGAGCTGCCGGGGCGCCTCGTCGAGGTCCTCCCCCGCGAAGGGGACCGGGTCGAAGCCGGCGCCCCGCTCGCCCGGCTCGACGCCGCCGAGCTCGCCGCCCGCCACGCCCAGGCCGCGGCCCAGGTCGAGGCGGCCCGGGCCCAGCTCGCCGAGCTCGAAGCCGGTTCGCGCCCCGAGGAGATCGCCGCCGCCCGCGCCGCCCTCGCTGCCGCCGAGGAGCGGGTCGCCGACGCCGAGCGCGACGGCGAACGCGCCCGCCGGCTCTACGACGGCCGGGCGATCGCGCGCGAGGCCCTCGACAAGGCCGAGGCCGCCCTCGAAGTGGCCCGCGCCCAGCGCACCCAGGCCGCCGAGCAGGCCGCCCTCGTCGCCCGCGGCCCCCGCGCCGAGCGGATCGCCGCCGCCCGCGCCGCGCTCGCCACCGCCGACGCCGCCCTCGCCGCGCTCACCGCCACCCTCGCCAAGACCGAGCTCACCGCGCCGTTCGCGGGGCTCGTCACCGTCCGCCACCGCGAGCCGGGGGAGATCGTGCCTGCCGGCGGCGCGGTGCTCACCCTCATGGATCCGGACGACCGCTGGGTGCGCATCTACGTGCCGGAGAACCACCTCGGCGCCGTGGCGCTCGGCGCCGCGGTCGAGATCTCCGCCGACACCTTCCCCGGCCGGCGCTACCCCGGCGAGGTGGCCCACGTGGCGAGCGAGGCGGAGTTCACGCCGAAGAACGTCCAGACCACCGAGGAGCGGGTGCGGCTCGTCTACGCGGTGAAGGTGCGGATCACCGGCGACGCCGCACTCGAGCTCAAGCCCGGGCTTCCCGCCGACGTCCACCTGCCGTCGAGGCCCGAGTGAGCACCCGCCGGCCGGCGCCGCTCGGCCTCACGGTGCGCGGCCTCGCCCGCCGCTTCGGCACCGTCACGGCCGTCGCCGGGCTCGACTTCGACGTCGCCCCAGGCGAGCTCTTCGGCCTCGTCGGGCCCGACGGCGCCGGCAAGACGACCACCCTGCGGATGCTCGCCGGGGTGCTCCGCCCCCCGGCCGGGGACGCCACGGTGGGCGGCCTCTCGGTGGCCGCGGCGCCGGAACGGATCAAGGCCGGCCTCGCCTACATGCCGCAGCGCTTCGGCCTCTACACCGATCTGACGGTCGCCGAGAACCTCGACTTCTACGCCGACCTCTTCCGGGTGCCGCGGGCCGAGCGCGCCGCGCGCCGGGAGCGCCTCTACGCCTTCTCCGGGCTCGCGCCGTTCCGCGACCGGCTCGCCGGGCAGCTCTCCGGCGGCATGAAGCAGAAGCTCGGCCTCTCCTGCGCCCTCATCCACGAGCCGCGCCTGCTGCTGCTCGACGAGCCGACCTTCGGCGTCGACCCGGTCTCGCGGCGCGACCTCTGGCGGATCGTCCACGAGATGGTCGCCCACGGCGTGACCGCCGTCGTCTCGACCTCCTACCTCGACGAGGCGGAGCGGTTCGACCGCCTCGCCCTCCTCTACCAGGGGCGCCTGCTCGCGGTGGCCACCCCCCGCGAGCTCGTCGCCGCGCACACCGCGCCGCTCGTCGAGGTCGCCCACCCGGCGGCCCGTACGCTGGCGCCGGCGCTCGCGGGCGTGCCCGGGGTCGTCTCCGCCCACCTCTTCGGCGACCGCCTCCACGTCACGCTCACCCGTCCGGAGGAAGAGCGCTCCCTCGCCGCCGCGCTCGCTGCCGCCGGTGCGCCGGACGTCGTCACCACCCGGATCGCGCCCTCGCTCGAAGACGTCTTTCTCGCCCGGATCGCGGCGGCGGAGGCGGCCGCAGCATGAGCGCCCCGGCGGTCGCGGTCGCAGGGCTCACGAAGCGCTTCGGCGCCTTCACGGCGGTCGACGACGTCTCGTTCTCGGTTGCGCCGGGGGAGATCTTCGGCTTCCTCGGCCCGAACGGGGCCGGCAAGACGACCACGATCCGAATGCTCACCGGCCTGCTCGCGCCGAGCGCGGGGCGCGGGCAGGTGGCGGGCTGCGATCTCCCCACCGGCCGCCGCGCCCTCCGCCGCTCGATCGGCTACATGTCGCAGCTCTTCTCCCTCTACGCCGACCTCACGGTCGCGGAGAACATCGCCTTCTTCGCCGGCCTCTACGGGGTCACCGGCGCCCGGTTCGCGGCCCGGCGCGACTGGGTGCTCGCGATGGCTGGCCTCACGGACGCGACCGAGCAACCGACCGGGGCGCTCTCGCTCGGCTGGAAGCAGCGCCTCGCCCTGGGCTGCGCGGTCCTCCACGAGCCGCCGATCCTCTTCCTCGACGAGCCGACCTCGGGAGTCGACCCGATCTCGCGCCGCCGCTTCTGGGAGCTGATCCGCGAGCTCGCCGGCGGCGGCACGACGGTCTTCGTCACCACCCACTACATGGACGAGGCCGAGGCGTGCGACCGGCTGGCGCTCATGAACCGCGGCCGGCTCGTCGCGCTCGACACCCCCGCGGCGCTCCGCGCCGCCAGCCGCGAGCCGCTCTTCGCGGTGGCGGTCGACGACCCCCTCGCCGCCCTCGCCGCGCTCGACGGCGCCCCGGGGATCGTGCGCGCGGGGCTCTTCGGCCGCGAGCTCCACGTCACCACCGCCGAGGCCGCGAGCGGCGAGGCGGTGATCGCCGGCCACCTCGCCGGTGCCGGGGTCGCGCTCCGCGCGCTCGCCCCGGTCGCCCCCTCGCTCGAGGACACCTTCATCGCCCGCGTCGAGGCCACGGGGGGCGCGGTGGCCGGATGAGGCGCTTCTTCGACCCCGTCCGCTTCTGGGCGATCGCCCGCAAGGAGGCGCTCCAGATCGCCCGCGACCGGCGCAGCCTCCTGCTCGCCTTCGCGTTGCCGCTGCTGCTGCTCATCTTCTTCGGCTACGCCCTCGACTGGGACGTGCGCGACATCGCGCTCGCCGTCGTCGACCAGGACCGCACGGCGTCGAGCCGCGAGCTCGTCGACGGCTTCCTCGCCTCGGGCTACTTCTCGCTCGTCGCCCGCCCGGAGAGCCCCGGCGAGATCGCGTCGCTCTTCGCCCGCGGCGGGGCGCAGGTCGCCCTGGTGATCCCCCCCGGCTTCGCGGCCGACGTCGGCGCCGGGCGCACCGCCCGCCTCCAGCTCCTGCTCGACGGCGCCGACGCGAACACCGCGACGATCGCCATGGCCTACGCCGAGGCGGTGGCGCGCACCTTCGGCCAGCGCCTCCTGCTGCGCGGCGAGCGGTTCACGCTGCCACTCCGCGCCGAGTCGCGCGTCTGGTACAACGAGACGCTGGCGAGCCGGAACATGATCGTCCCCGGCCTCATCGCGGTGATCATGATGACGATCGCCGCGATGCTCACCTCGCTCGCGATCGCCCGGGAGTGGGAGCGGGGGACGATGGAGCAGCTCGCCTCGACCCCGGTCTCGCGGCTCGAGGTGGTCTTCGGCAAGCTCCTCCCCTACCTCGGGATCGGCCTCGTCGACACCGCCGCGGTGGCGCTGCTCGCGGTCGTGCTCTTCCGCGTGCCGCTGCGCGGCAGCGTGCTGCTCCTCCTGCCCCTCTCCTTCTTCTTCCTCTGCGGCGCCCTCGGCCTCGGCCTCTTCATCTCCGCCGCCGCCCGCTCGCAGGTGCTCGCGACGCAGATCGGCCTCATCGTCACCCTCCTGCCCGCCTTCCTCCTCTCGGGCTTCATGTTCGCGATCGAGAACATGCCGCCCGCGCTGCGGGCGTTCACCTACCTGGTGCCGGCCCGCTACTTCACGGTGGTGATGCGGGGGATCTTCCTCAAGGGGGTCGGGATCGAGGTCCTGCGGGTGCAGGGGCTGCTGATGCTCGCCTTCGCCGCCGCCGGGCTCGCGCTCGCGGTCCGCTCGTTCCGCAAGGAGATCGACGGATGAGGGGGGCGGCCGGCCGGGTCTTCTGGATGGTGCGCAAGGAGCTCTGGCAGCTCTTCCGCGATCCGCGCCTGGCGCGCATCGTGATGATCGCCCCGCTCCTCCAGCTCCTCCTCTTCGGCTACGCGGTCTCCACCGACGTGCGCGAGACGCCGACGATCGTCCTCGACGAGGACCGCACCGTCGAGAGCCGGGAGCTCGTCGCGGCGCTCACCGCGAGCGGCTACTTCACCTGGTCGGCGAGCGCCGAGCGCGGCGCCGACCTCGCCCGCGCCCTCGACCACGGGCGGGCGGCGGTGGCGCTCGCCATCCCCCCCGGCTACGCCGCCGATCTCGCCGCCGGCCGCGCCCGGGTGCAGCTCCTCTTCGACGGCACGAACTCGAACCAGGCGACGGTGGCGAAGGGGTACGCCGAGCGGATCGTCCAGGAGCTCGCGCTCGCCCGCGCCGTCGCCATCGTCGGCGCCCCGGCGCCGCTCGAGCTGCGCACCCGCGCCTGGTTCAACCCCGACCTCTCGAGCCGCAACTACAACGTCCCGGCGGTGATCGGGCTGCTGCTGAGCCTCGTCTGTCAGCTCCTCACCGCGCTCGCCGTGGTCCGCGAGCGGGAGCTCGGCACGCTCGAGCAGCTCGCGGTCAGCCCGCTCGCTCCCGGCGAGCTGATCCTCGGCAAGACGATCCCCTTCGCCCTCATCGCCCTCGGCGATCTGGTGCTGATCACCACGGTGGCGCTCGCCTGGTTCCGGGTCCCGCTGCGCGGCAGCCCGGTGCTCCTGCTCGCGGCCACCCTCCTCTTCGTCGCCTGCGCCCTCGGCCTCGGGCTGCTCGTCTCGACCATCTCGGCCACGCAGCAGGAGGCGTTCCTCAGCACCTTCCTCATCTTCATGCCGATCGTGCTCCTCTCGGGCTTCATGTTCCCGGTCGCGAGCATGCCCCGCTTCTTCCAGTGGTTGACCCTCGCCAACCCGCTCCGCCACTTCCTGGTCGTGGTCCGCGGCGTCTTCCTCAAGGGGGTCGGCTGGACCGAGGTCGTCCCGCAGCTCGCCGCGATGGCCCTCCTCGCCACCCTCCTCCTCACCCTCGCCACCGCCCGCTTCCGCCGCGACAGCTGAGCTCGACCGCCTCCCCGCCGCCGGTGTCCCCTCCGGTCCCGATCTGTCGTTCTCATGGGCAAGGAGGTGTAACGATGATCCGAATTCGTACTCTGCTCGTCTTTGGGCTCCTGACTTTCTGCGCCGCGATCGCCACGGCGGCCGAGGCGGCGCCGCCGGTCTCCGGGGAGGTGCGCGTGAACGGCCAGCCGCTCGCGCTCACCCACGCCTACCTGCTGCACGCACCCGACGCCTTCGAAGAGAAGCAGATCAACGCGGTCGTGCTGCTCACCCCGGAGCCGCTCGACGCGGCCGCCCTGCGCGCGGCCGAGAGCCTGCGCGCCGTGCTCGACCTCGCCCCGCGACGGGTCGTGATCGAGTTCGCGGGCACGACCTCCGATGGCTCGCTGGCGATCTGTCATCCGGCCTTCCCCGAGGGGTTCTGCTACCGGACGACGAGCGGGGAGTACAGCCGGGAAGAGGCCGCCGGAGGACACCTCGCCGGCAGCGTGCAGACCTTCACCGGCGAGGAGGAGACGGTGTTCGACAAGTACCTCGTCTTCTACGACCTCCGCTTCGACGCCGCCCCCGCCCGCGACCTCAAGCGCCGGCGGTGACGGGCGGCGGGCTGCGCCGCGCCAGGGTGCCCGGCGAGCGCCAGGGCCGGGCGCCTGTCAGGTTCCCGCATACGCGAGGTGGAGTGCCCGCAGCCCGACGAGACAGACGGCGATCGCACCGCCGGCGGCGAGGATCACGATGCGACTCCTGCTCCCCGCCAGCCGGCGGCCCAGCCGCTCGATTCCCAGCCCGACGAGCGCACACGCCGGGCCGATCGCCGGGAACAGCAGCCGCCCCTGGGGCTGCCAGTCGGTCGTCGTCATGTAGAGGAGCAGCGAGGCGAAGGCCCCGCCGACCGCGGCCAGGCACGCGATTCCCGTCAGGGTTCGGGCTCGCGCCGCCGCCCAGACCCCCGCGCCGAGCGCAGCCGTCGGGAGCAGGAACCAGGCGTACGCCGGCGCGGGGAGAGACACGTTGAACCAGCCGAGCTTCGCCCACGTTCCGAGCCAGAGGGTGACGAGCCAGCCGGGTTCCGTCACGAGCGCGGCGGGCGAGCCGCCGCCCATCCCCCACGAGGAGGGCACGGCGTGCCCGAAAGGGATGCCGCGGGTCGCCTGGAAGGCGAGCAGCGCCGAGAGCATCGCGAGCCAGACCGCTCCCGCGGCGGCGGCAACCCGGCGGCGAGGCCAGCGAGCCACGACGACAAGCAGCGGAAAGAACAGGAAGGCCGCCGTGAGCTTGGCCCAGAGCGCGAGCCCGCAGAGACCGGCGGCGGAAAGGAGCCAGGCATCCGAGCGCCGCCGGCCCGCTGCGAGCAGAAGCGCGAAGGCGAGGGTCGAGAGGCTGATGGCCGCGGCGTCGTTGCTGAAGGTTGCGAACGAAAAGACCATCTGGGGCGTGAGCGCGATCAGGAAGAACGCGGCAGCACCGGCACCGGCCTCCCGAACCATCGCCCCGGCACAGCTCCAGAGCGCCGGCAGGAACAGGATGGCCCAGAAGCAGCTCACCAACCGTGGGGGCCACCAGCCGTGCAGCCCGGCGGCGGCAGCCACATACCGCTTCGGCGGCCGGCTGAAATCGAACTCCGCCGCCCGGCGAAGCTCCGGCCACGCCTCCCGTTGCCACCAGCCTCGGACCGCCGTCGCGGTGACCGCGTACGCCATCGGCGGCTGGTGGAGCTCGTAGGCGACTTCCCCGGGTCCCTCCGGCACCGCGGGGATTCGCCCCGTTTCGATGAGGAGCCGCACGTACTCCAGATGCGCCGGCTCGTCCGGCGCTTCGCCGAGGGGTGTGAGCCGCGAGGTGGCGAGCGCGAGGGCGACGAACACCACGACTCCGAACAGGAGCCAGCCGGTGGCGGCCGCCGCGACCGGCTGCTTCCGCCGGGCTCGCAGCTCTCCCTCGCCGCAGTCCGCCGCCGCATGACTCGGTCGTACCGTGGCACGGCGGCGGATCAGTCTGCCGGTTTGCATGGACGGCTCAGGGGTCAAACCGCACGATCGGGATCGAGCCGGGGGCGAGGAAGAAGGCAGGGACAGTCTCGGGCTCACCGGAGGGAGTCCGCAGGGCGAACGCAGGCGAGCCCACAGCGCGCGGCGAAGGGGGGTGGTTCTCCTCGCGACGCAAGCGGGAGGCGGTGTTGCAGGTGAGCTCTTGCCACTGACTCTGCTCTGCTGGCATTCCCGATCGTCATCACGTTGCCGACAAGAACAAGACCAAGAAACTCGGCAACAAACCGGACCGCATCCATGCGTCTTCCCGCCGGTGAGCTATGGGG
>JAAYLR010000238.1 GCA_012521815.1 Acidobacteriota bacterium | reverse complement strand
GTAGCGCATCGGGGTGTGGCAGTAGCAGAGGTGGTACGCCCCGGGGCCGGGGATCACCCCCTTGGCGACGCAGTGGCTGGTGCTCACCACGAGGTCGAAGCCGGAGAGGTCGAACGCCTCGATCGCGGCCGGGAAGAGCGGAAGGTAGTGACGGTAATGACGAGTGATCCCCGGCGCCCGCTGCAGGAAGCTGGTGCGGATCGGGTGGGCTTCGAGGGCGGGGGAGATCCGGCCGGGAAAGTGGAAGAGGGTGTGGATCGGCGCTCCGGGGAACTCGGCGGCGATCTGCTCGAGGACCTTCTCGCCTCCGCGCATGCCGGTGAGCCAGTCGTGGACGAGCGCGACCCGGGCGTTCATGCGGCCTCTCCTCCGGTGGGCGGCGGGTTCAGCGCCGCGGTGTAGACGGCGGCGGTGCGCGCGGCCGTGATCTCCCAGCCGTACGCCCGGGCACGCTCCCGGCCGCGGGCGGCGAGGGCGGCGCGCCGAGGGGGATCGCCGAGCAGCCCGGCGATTCCCGCCGCGATCGCCCCGGGCGAGAGCGGATCGACGAGCTCGGCGCTGCCGGCCGCGAGCTCCCGCAGCGGCGGGATCTCCGAGCAGACCACCGGGGTGCCGGCGGCCATCGCTTCGAGCACCGGGAGCCCGAACCCCTCGTGGAGGCTCGGGAAGAGGAAGAGCGTCGCCCCCCGGTAGAGCGCCGGCAGCGCCGCCGCCGGCAGGTGACCGAGGCAGATCACCCGCTCGCCGAGCCCCGCCTGCGCGACCGCGGCCAGCAGCGCCTCGAGCTCCGCGGGCCGGGCGCCGGCGAGCACCAGCGGCGGGCTCGCCGCGGGGTCGAGCCGCGCGTAGGCCGCGAGCAGCCGCGGCAGGTTCTTGTGCGGCTTCGGGTTGCCGAGGAAGAGCAGATAGGGCGAGCGGAGCCCATGGGCGGCGAGGGTCGCGGCGGTCACCCCGGCCCCGGGATCGGCGAAGAAGACCGGATCGACCCCGTTCGGGACGACCTCGATCCGCTCCGGATCGACCCCGAGGCGCCGCTCCAGGTCGCGGGCGGTGGCGGTGGAGACGGTCAGCAGCCGGCGCGCCCGGCGGGCCGCCCGGCGCAGGAGGAGACGGGCGTAGAGCCGGGCGAGCACCCCGGGGAGCTGTTCGGGACGGGCGAGGTGGATCAGGTCGTGGACGGTCACCACCGCCGGGCAGGGGAGCCCGTACGGGAGGACGTAATGGGTGGCGTGGAAGAGGTCGAGCCCGAGGCGCCGGTCGCGCAGCACGCCACCGAGGGCGGCGAGCTCCCGGAGCGAGTAGCCGGCTGCCTCGCACGGAACGACCCGGAAGCGCTCGTCGAGCTCCGGCAGGCCGGCTTCGCGGGCCGCCCGGCCGGCGAAGAGGACGAAGCGGGCCGCGAGCGGCTGCCGGGCGAGGCCGCCGAGGAGGCCACGGACATAGGTGCCGATGCCGAAGTCGGCGAGCTTGCGGACGTCGATCCCGATCGTCGGGGGCACGGCACCTCCAGCGCGGCGCTGCCGGTCCCCGGAAGGCGTCCCGCGGCCCGATCGGCGGCGCAGGTCGGCTCGGGCGTCGGGCGGACGGGCTCGGGCCGCGGCTCCATGGAAGTCTACGACACCGCTCTCCGCGCCGTTGGGGTGCGGATGGTAGAGTCCGGGCCGTCGCTGGAAAACCATGACAGGAAACGGGTTCATCGCGATGGAACCGGCCCGGAGCGCGGCCTCCGGGGTGACCGCCGCGAGGCGGGAGGGCAGGGGATGAGACGCTCCTGGCTCCTGCCCGTGGCCCTCCTCGTGGCCGGGCTGCTCGCCGCCGGGCACTGGCGGGCGCATTACGCCTCCCGGGAGCGCGCGGCGATCCCCGCGGCCACGGGCGGCGCGGCCGCCGTGCTGGCCGATCCCGGCTATCCGGTCCGCCTCTGGCTCGCCCATCCCCACCAGAACCTCGGGTGGCTCGC
>JAAYLR010000025.1 GCA_012521815.1 Acidobacteriota bacterium | reverse complement strand
GCGGAGCCGGAGCCGGCCCGCGACTCGGGCCTGCCAGGGGCGGGCCTGCGGGAGGACGATCTCGACCGCAGCGACCTCCACCCGGCCGAGCAGCTCCGAGCCGCGGCTCGCGGCGAGCTCCGCCTCGACGCCGGCGGCATGGAGCGTGAGGGGCACCGTCGTCTCCGCGAGCTCGAAGCGGCCGTCGACGACCTCGAGGCCCTCCACCCGGAGCGCGAGCCGCCCGGGGGAGCTGTCGTCGCGGCTTCCCGCCCCTCGCGGAAGGGGCAGGTTCGTCTCTCCCCCCTCGAGGAGCGCGAGGCGGAAGACGGGCCGTTCGATCCGGACCCGGCGCAGCGTCAGGGTCGGCCGCCAGAGCCCGGTGAGATCGGCTTCGACCTCGAGCCGGCCGACCTCGGCGAGCGCCGGACCGCCGGGTTCGCCAGCCGCGACGGCGACCCCGGTGGCCTCGAGCGAAAGCGGGAGGAGCGAGAGCGAGAGGGTGCCGATCCGGATCTCGCGTTCGAGCAGGAGACTCAGCCGCCGCTCGGCGAGGGTGCGGATCCGCTCGCCGGCCGCCTCGGTCCGCGCGAAGAAGTTGCCGAGCGCGATGAGCAGGGCGAGCCCGGCCAGCAGCCAGGCGACCGGACGGAGGAGCCAGCGGCGGAAGCGGCCCGGCCGCGGGCGCGGCGGCGAAGCGTCGGGACCGCTCATCGCTCCTCCGGGAGGCTCACCCTCCCCACCCGAGCTTGCCGCGGAGGGTCTCCCAGAAGGTGCGCCGGGTCACCCGCACGAGGCGGGCGGTGACGGTCGAACGCCGGTAGCGCACCCGGTCGCCGACCGCCAGATCGGCCCCCTCCTGCCCGTCCACGGTGAGGTGGACGAGCTCCTGGGAGGTTTCGAGGACGACCTCGACCTCGGCCACGTCGGGCACCACGATCGGGCGCAGGGTGAGGGTGTGCGGGCAGATCGGCGCGATCACCGTGACCCCGAGCCCGGGATGGAGGATCGGCCCGCCGGCGGAGAGGTTGTAGGCGGTCGAACCGGTCGGGGTGGAGATGATGAGGCCGTCGGCGCGGTAGCGGGTCACCGCCTGCCCGTCGATCGCCACCGAGAGCTCGATGATCCGGGCCACCGCGCTCTTGGCGATCACCGCGTCGTTGAGGGCGCGATAGGAACGGCTCTCGCCGGAGGCGGTGAGGAGATCGACGTCGGCCATCCCCCGCTCCTCGATCCCGTAGTGGCCGGCGAGCACCTCCACGAGGCTCGGATAGAGCTCGGCGCGGCCGACCTCGGTGAGGAAGCCGAGCCGCCCCAGGTTGACCCCGAAGAGGGGGGCGCCGCCGCCCATCAGGCGGGCGACGGAGAGGAGCGTGCCGTCGCCGCCCAAGACGACCACGAGATCGAGCCCCGCCGCCGGCAGCTCGGCGCCCGGCGCCACCCCGGGCGGCAGCGCGGCCGCGGTGGCGTGGTCGACCACCACCTCGCAGCCGCGGCGACGCAGCCAGTCGACGACCTCGCGGGTGGTGACGAGCGCCTCGCGGCTGCCCGGCTTGGCCACCAGCCCGAGGCGCCGCACCGTCGCGGTCCCATTCATGCCGGCCTCCGCAGCAGGAGGAAGACCTCCCGGTTGCCGTCGGCGCCGGGCAGGCAGGAGTCGCTCTCCCCCACGAGCTCGAGCCCGAGATCGACGAGCTCGGCGGCCCGGCGCCGGACGATCTCCCGCCGGACGCTCTCGTCGCGCACGATCCCTCCCTTGCCCACCGCCCCCCGGCCGACCTCGAACTGCGGCTTGACGAGCGGCAGCAGGAGACCGCCCGGAGCCATCAGCGGGATCGCCGGCGGCACCACCTTGAGCAGCGAGATGAACGAGACGTCGAAGACGGCGAGCGCGACCGGCTCGGGGACGTCACCCGGCTCGAGATGCCGGGCGTTGAACCGCTCGCGCAGCACCACCCGGGGATCGGCGCGGAGCCGGGCGTCGAGCAGGCCGTGGCCGACGTCGAAGGCGTAGACGCGGCGGGCGCCGCGCTGGAGCAGGCAGTCGGTGAAGCCGCCGGTCGAGGCACCGATGTCGAGGCAGACCCGGCCCGCGGGGTCGATCCCGAAGGCGTCGAGCGCGCCCGCGAGCTTGCGCCCGCCGCGGGAGACGAACGGCTCGCGCTCCCGCACCGCGAGCGCCGCCGCCGCATCCACCGCGGCCCCGGGCTTGTCCACCCGGCGGCCGTCGACCTCCACCGCCCCGGCCATCACCGAGCGGCGGGCCTGCTCCCGGCTCGCGAAGAGCCCGCGTTCAACCAGCAGCTGATCCAGTCGCACCGTCGCGCGCGCCGCGCGGCGCCCTCTCGCCGTCCGCGGCGGCGCGCCCTGCGCCCGCGGCGAAGAAGCGGCGGAGCCGGAAGTAGATCCCCTCGGCGTCGAGCCCGTGCGCCTTGCGCAGGACCTCCTGCGAGCCGTGCGGCACCCAGCGGTCGGGGATGCCGATCGGCAGCACCTCGACACCCCGGAGCTCGAGCTCGGCGACCGTCTCGAGCACCGCCGCGCCGAAGCCGCCGGCCACCACGTGCTCCTCCACCGTGGCGATCCGGCCGCCGCCGGCGAGCTGGCTCGCGAGCAGCTCGCGGTCAAGCGGCTTGACGAAGCGGGCGTTGACGACCGTCAGCTCCGTCCCCTCGCGGGCGAGCCGTTCGGCCGCCTCCTGGGTCGGCTGGACGGTCGAACCGACCGCCCAGACCGTCCCCGCGCCACCCCGCCGCAGCACCTCGGCCTTGCCGATCGGCAGCGGCCGGTAGGCGGCGTCGCGCGCGACGCCGAGGCCACGGCCGCGCGGGTAGCGGAGCGCCACCGGCCCCTCGTGTTCGAGCGCGGTGGCGAGCATCCGGCAGAGCTCGTTCTCGTCCTTCGGCGCCATCACCACCACGCCGGGGAAGATCCGGAAGTAGGCGTAGTCGAAGAGGCCGTGGTGGGTCCAGCCGTCGTTGCCGACGATCCCGCCGCGGTCCATCGCGAAGACCACCGGCAGGTCCATCAGGCAGACGTCGTGGAAGATCTGGTCGAAGGCGCGCTGGAGGAAGGAGGAGTAGATCGCCACCACCGGCTTCAGGCCGCCGAGCGCGAGGCCGGCGGCGGGGGTCACGCTGTGCTGCTCGGCGATGCCGGTGTTGAAGAACCGCTCCGGGAACCGCTCGGAGAACGGCACGAGGCCGGTGCCGTCGGGCATCGATGCGGTGATCGCCACCACCCGGGGGTCGCGCTCGGCGAGCGTCACCAGCGCCTCTCCGAAGACCTCCGTGTAGGCGGGGGCGACGCCCGGTTTGTTCTTCTCGATCCCCCGCTCCGGATCGAACGACGAGGGGCCGTGGTATTCGACCGGCTCGGCCTCGGCGTACCGGTACCCCTTCCCCTTGGTGGTGATCGCGTGGAGGAGGACCGGGCCGTCGATCTCCTTCGCCTCCGCGAGCGCCGCGAGCAGTGCCGGGACGTCGTGGCCGTCGACCGGGCCGACGAAGCGGAAGCCGAGCTCCTCGAAGAGCGTCCCCGGCGTGAAGACCTTCCGGACCCCCTCCTCGACCCCGCGGGCGGCGTCGAGCATCGGCTCGCCGACTCCGGGGATCCGCTGGAGGATCCGCTTGACCTCGTCCTTGAGCCGCGAGTAGTGCCGCCCCGCCATCACCTCCTGCAGGTAGCGGGTGAGCGCGCCGACGCTCGGGCTGATCGACATCGAGTTGTCGTTGAGGATCACGATCAGGCGGGTGCCGAGGTGCCCCGCCTGGTTCATCGCCTCGAACGCCATCCCGGCGGTCATCGAGCCGTCGCCGATGATCGCGACCACATGGTGGTCCTCCCCCCGCCGGTCGCGGGCGAGCGCGAGGCCGAGGGCCGCCGAGATCGAGGTCGAGGCGTGGCCTGCGGCGAGCACGTCGTACTCGCTCTCGCTGCGGAGGCAGAAGCCGGAGAGCCCGCCGTACTGGCGCAGGCTGTCCATCCGCTCGCGCCGGCCGGTGAGGATCTTGTGCGGGTAGGTCTGGTGGCCGACGTCCCAGACGAGCAGGTCGCGCGGGGTGTCGAAGGCGTAATGGAGGGCGATCGTCAGCTCCACCGAGCCGAGGTTGGAGGAGAAGTGGCCCCCGGTCCGGGAGACGCAGCGCACGATCTCCTCGCGCAGCTCGGCGGCGAGCGGCTCGAGGTCGGCGGGCGCGAGGCGTCGCAGGTCCCGGGGGCTGTGGATCTGGTCGAGGAGGCTCATGTCAGTGATCCCGGCTGGCGAGGTAGTCGATGAGCGAGCCGAAGAGGTCGCCGGCGCGGGGCAGCGACGCCGCCACCCCCGCCGCCTCCCGGCGCAGACGGTCGAGCTCGGCACGGCTCTCGTCGAGCCCATGGAGCGCGGGGTACGTGAGCTTGTGCGCGCGCGCGTCCTTGCCGACCGTCTTGCCCAGGCTGACGGTAGTTCCCACCTGATCGAGCATATCATCGGCGATCTGGAACATCAGACCGAGCCGCTCGCCGAGCCCGGCGAGATGCGTGCGCAGCGCCGCGTCGGCGCCGGCGAGCAGCGCGCCGAGCTCGCACGCGGCGGCGATGAGCGCCGCGGTCTTGCCGCGATGGATCCGCGCGAGCGCCTGCGCCGGATCGTCCGGCCAGGCGCGCTCGGCGGCGAGATCCTCGACCTGGCCGCCGATCATCCCGGTGCTGCCGACCGCCTCGCCCACGAGCGCGACCGCGGTCCGCCGCCGGTCGGCCGCGATGCCGGCGGGCTCGCTGGCGAGCGCGGCGAGCCCGAGGGTGAGCAGGGCATCGCCCACCAGGATCGCGGTCGCCTCGTCGTACCGCTTGTGGACCGTCGGCCGGCCCCGGCGCAGGTCGTCGTCGTCGAGCGCCGGCAGGTCGTCGTGGACGAGCGAGTAGGTGTGGATCAGCTCCAGCGCCGCGCCCGCCGCGAGCACCTCGTCCTCGCCGCCCCCGGCGGCGCGGGCGCCGAGCGCCACCAGCGCCGGACGCAGCCGCTTGCCGCCGGCGAAGACGGCGTAGCGCATCGCCTCGTGCAGCGTCGCCGGCGGGGTGGCGGCCGGCGGCAGCAGCCGATCGAGCTCCGTCTCCACTCGCGGCAGGAGCGCCGCGAGGTACTCCCGGAAAGCGTCACCGCCGCTCATCCGATCTCCCGCAGACAGAAGGGCAGGGCGAGCACCGCGAGCACCACCCGCTGCACCTCGGTGTCCCCCCAGTTGTGTTCGAAGAGGCCGGCGACCGCGAAGGCGACGAGGGCGGCGGCCACGCCCAGATGGAGATCGGCCGGACCGCGCCCCTCCCGCTCGGCGCGCCGCAGCCCCCGCCACGCCTCGAGGAAGCCGGTCCCGAGGAGGGCCACCAGCGCCGTGAGCGAGAGGAGGCCGCGCTCGGCGGCGATCTGCATGTAGCTGTTGTGGAGATGCGGCACCCAGATCCGCGGCGCGGTCGCGTCCCGGTAGATCGGGTAGCGCTCCCGCACGAGGCCGGGGCCGATGCCGAGCAGCGGCTTCTCGCTCACCATCCGCGCTCCGGCGGTGAGCATGCAGAGGCGGTCGTAGTTGGAGGCGTCGCGCAGGCTGCCGATCGACAGCGCCCGCGCCACCCACGGCACCGGCGCAAGCAGGAGCACGACGAGCGCCGCCGGCAGGAGCATCGAGAGCAGCCGCGGGGCGCGGCCGACGACGAGCGTCAGCACCGCCACCAGCACCGCCACCCAGGCGGAGCGCGTCAGGCTGCCGGCGAGCGCGAGGTTGACGAGCACGAGCGCCGTGGCCCGGCTCGCCGGATGCCGCACCGTGCGCCAGAAGCGCCCCCGCTCCTCCGGGCCGCCGCTCGGCAGCACCGCCTGCGCGACGAGGAGCAGGTCGATGACCAGCAGCACCCCGGAGAAGGTCATCCAGTGCGAGAAGGGGCCACGGATCCGGCGGTCGAGATCGCCGTATCCGAACAGGTACTGCGCGAGCCCGTGGAGCGCGAACGCGGTCCCCGCCACGGCGAGGATGTCCACGAGCCGGCGTACCTCCCGCTCGCCGCGGAGCGCGAGGAGCGCAAGCGGCAGCATCCCGAGAGAAAAGAGCTCGCCGACCTCCCGCAGACTCCTGCCCGGCTCGGCCGAGGCCGCCACCGCCGCGACGAGGAAGAGGCAGTAGAGCGCCGCCGCCGCGAGCACCGGCTGCCCCCGGGCGAGCCAGGCGCGCCGCCCCCTCGCGCTCCACGGGAGAGCCAGGGTGGCGACGGCGAGCGTGAAGTTGGAGAGGGCGAGCCCGAAGAGGGTCGCGAGGGGAGCCGCGTAGAGGGCGAACGCCCAGCGCTCCCGCCGCCCGTTCGGAGCGGGGCTCGCGAGCGCGCCTGATCCAGCCACCGCCGGGCGATCCTCCGTGCCTCAGGCCCCGAGGACGCTCGCCGGCAGCGCGTCTTCCTCGAGCAGGATCGGGATGTCGGAGACGATCGGGTAGACGAGCCCGGAGACCTCGCAGTAGAGCGCCTGCGTGACCACCGGCTCCTCGTCGCGGAAATGCTCGCGGTACTTCTCCACGAGCTGCGCCGCGACCGCCTCGGGCAGCTCCACCACGACCAGCGGCTCGCGGCTCTTCGGACAGACCAGGATCTCGAGCAGCTCGGCATCGACGGCCATCGTCCAACCTCCTTCGCGGCACCCTAGCACGGCTGGATCGCCTCCCGGGCGCACCACCCCTCCCCGGTTGATAGGCTGCGGAGTCACCGGCCGGGCGGCCGCACCGCGGCCTCCGCCCCGGGCCGGAAACCAGCCACGGAGAGCCTGCCATGCGTTCAGAGTGCACCCTCGCCCGCGCGCTCCGCCTCCCGGCGATCGCCCTCGCCGGGACCCTCTTCGCCACCGGAGCGTTTGCCGCGCCACCGAAGCCGGCCGCCGCGCCCAAGCCCGAGGCGGCCAAGCCCGCCGCGCCGCAGCCCCTCACCGCCGAGACCCTCTGGAAGCTCGCGCGGCTCGGGGCGCCCACGATCTCCCCGGATGGCGCGTCCGCGGTGGTCGCCATCACCCGCTACGACCTCGAGAAGGACAAGGGGCTCACCGACCTCTGGCTGGTGCCGACCGCGGGCGGCGAGGCCCGCCAGCTGACCACCCACGAGGCCGCCGACTCGAGCCCGCTCTGGAGCCCGGACGGCAACTGGATCGCCTTCTCCTCGCAGCGCGACGGCGACGACGCCCCGCAGCTCTACCTCCTCCCCGTGGCCGGCGGCGAGGCCCGCCGCCTCACGCAGGTGCCGACCGGCGCCGGCGCCGCGAAGTGGTTCCCCGACTCCTCCCGCCTCGCCTTCACCACCCGGATCTGGGAAGACCTCCCGAGCTGGGAGGATCAGGGCAAGCGGCTCAAGGAGCGGAAGGAGTCGAAGGTGAGCGCCCGGGTCTGGGATCGCCCGCCGGTGACCTCGTGGGATCACTTCGTCGACGACCGCAAGGCGCACCTCTACTCGATCGCGATCACCGGCGGCGAGCCCGTCGCGATCACCCGCGGCAGCGGCCGCTCGCTCGGCGCCGAGGGCGGCTCGTTCGACATCTCCCCCGACGGCACCGAGGTGGCGTTCACCACCGACATCGATCCGACCGGCGTCGACTCGAACCACGACGTCTTCGTCATCCCCGCCACCGGCGGCACCCCGCGCAACCTCACCACCGACAACCCGGCGAGCGACGGCAACCCGCTCTACTCCCCCGACGGGCGTTACCTCGCCTTCAGCCGGCAGACGATCAAGGGGTTCTACGCCGACCGGGCGCGACTCGTCCTCCACGACCGCGCCGCCGGCACGAACCGGGTGCTGACCGACGCCTGGGACCGGTCGGTCGACGGCCTCGTCTGGACCCCCGACAGCACGGCGCTTTACGGTGCGATCGACGACGCCGGCACGATCCGCATCTACCGGATCGACGCGGCGAGCGGCGCGCCCACGCCCCTGACCGCCGAGCGCAGCTTCTCCGGCCTCGCGCTCGCCGCCGACGGTAAGACGCTCGTCGCGATCCGCGAGTCGTTCGTCGAGCCCCCGACGCTCGTGCGGGTCGATCTGGCGACCGGCGCCGCGACCCAGCTCTCCACCTTCAACGACGAGCTGCTCGC
>JAAYLR010000237.1 GCA_012521815.1 Acidobacteriota bacterium | reverse complement strand
GGCCCAGGTACTTGGTTCTGAGGTCCATCGCTCTCTCCTTACTGCTCTGCAGGCTCATCACCCTTGGCCGCATCCGCCGCGGGCGTCGTGCTCGGTACGGTGAGATGGGAGAGCTGCTCGTAGATCGCCACCCGCCGGGTGACGTCACGCTGCGCCTCGGCCATCAGCTGGCGGAACCGCTGCGGGTTCTGCTTCTCGACCATGCGGAACCGCGCCTCGTTCTTCATGTATTCGGACACCGGCACCTTCGCCGCGCCGGAGTCGAGCTTCAGCGGCGGCTGTCCGGACGCCACGCGGCGCGGGTCGAAGCGGTAGAGCGGCCAGATCCCGCTGTCGACCGCGAGCCGCTGCTGATCGACGCCGAACTGCAGGTCGTAGCCGTGGGCGATGCAGTGGCTGTAGGCGATGACGAGCGACGGGCCGGGGTACGACTCCGCCTCGCGGATCGCCTCCACCGTCTGGTTGTACTTCGAGCCGAAGGCGACCCGCGCCACGTAGACGTGGCCGTAGCTCATCGCCAGCAGGCCGAGGTCCTTCTTGCCGACCTCCTTGCCCGCCATCGCGAACTTCGCGGCCGCGCCGAGCGGCGTCGCCTTCGAGGCCTGGCCGCCGGTGTTCGAGTAGACCTCGGTGTCGAGGACCAGGATGTTGATGTCGCGCCGCTGCGCGAGCACGTGGTCGAGGCCGCCGAAGCCGATGTCGTAGGCCCAGCCGTCGCCGCCCACCAGCCAGACGCTCTTCTTGACCAGGTAGTCGGCGACCAGCTCCAGCCGGCGGGCGTCGGCGTCGCCGAGCGTCGCCAGCCGTGCCTTGAGCGCCGCGACCCGTTCCCGCTGCGCCGCCAGCCCCGCCTCGTCGCTCTGGTCGGCGTTGAGCAGCGCCGTCACCAGGTCGTCGCCGACGGCCCCGGCGAGACGCTGGAGCAGCTCGCCGGCGAGGCGGGCGTGGGCGTCGACCGCCAGCCGGAAGCCGAAGCCGAACTCCGCGTTGTCCTCGAAGAGCGAGTTCGACCAGGCCGGACCGCGGCCGTCCCGGTTCTTCGTGTACGGCGTGGTCGGCAGGTTGGCGCCGTAGATCGACGAGCAGCCGGTGGCGTTCGCCACCAGGAGCCGGTCGCCGTAGAGCTGGGTCAGGAGCTTGATGTACGGCGTCTCGCCGCAGCCGGCGCAGGCGCCGGAGTACTCGAAGAGCGGCTGCAGGAACTGCGAGCCCTTCGTGTCGAGCCGCGTGACCTTCGTGCGGTCGACCTCGGGCAGGTCGAGGAAGAAGCGGTAGTTCTCCCGCTCCCGCTCGCGGTGCTCGCGCTGCGGCTCCATGTTGATCGCCTTGCGGCGCGGGTTCGTGCGGTCCTTCGCCGGGCAGATGTTCACGCAGAGGGTGCAGCCGGTGCAGTCCTCGGGGGCGACCTGCAGGGTGTACTTCATCCCCTTGAACTCGCCCGCCTTGTAATCCATCGAGAGGAAGCTGGCCGGCGCCGCCGCGAGCTGCTCGGGCTCGTAGACCTTGGCCCGGAGGGCGGCGTGCGGGCAGACGAAGACGCACTGGTTGCACTGGATGCAGACCTTCGGATCCCAGATCGGGATCTCCAGCGCGATGTTGCGCTTCTCCCACTGCGTCGTGCCGGTCGGCCAGGTGCCGTCCACCGGGAAGGCGGAGACGGGCAGCAGGTCGCCCTTGTTGGCGAGCATCACCGCCGAGACGCGCTGGACGATCTCCGGCGCCTCCTCCGAGACGATCGGCGGCCGGTGCCGGGTGGCGGTCGCGGTGGCCGGCACCCGCACCTCGTGGAGATGGGCGAGGGCTGCGTCCACCGCGGCGAAGTTCTGTTCGATCACCACCTTGCCGCGCTTCCCGTAGGTCTTCTCGATCGCCTCCTTGATCTTGGCGATCGCCTCCTCGCGCGGGAGCACCCCGGAGATCGCGAAGAAGCAGACCTGCATGATGGTGTTGATCCGCACCCCGAGGCCCGCCTCCCGCGCGACCGCGTAGGCGTCGATGACGTAGAGCTTCAGGCCCTTGGCGATGATCTGCTCCTGCACCTCGCGGGGGAGCGAATCCCAGACCGTCTCCGGGGAGTGCGGCGAGTTGAGCAGGAAGATGCCGCCCGGCGCCGCGAGCTCCGCCATCTCGTACTTGTCGAGGAACTCGGTCTGGTGGCAGGCGACGAAGTTCGCCTGGCGGATCAGGTAGCTCGAACGGATCGTCCGGGGCCCGAAGCGGAGGTGCGAGATCGTGATCGCCCCCGCCTTCTTCGAGTCGTAGACGAAGTAGCCCTGGGCGTAGTTCTCGGTCTCCTCGCCGATGATCTTGATCGAGTTCTTGTTCGCCCCGACCGTGCCGTCCGAGCCCAGGCCGAAGAAGACGCAGCGCCGGACGTCGTCGGGCTCGATGTCGAGCTCGTGGTCGTACGGCAACGACAGGTGGGTGACGTCGTCGACGATCCCGATCGTGAAGTGGTTGCGCGGCTTCTCCTGTGCGAGGTTGTCGAGCACCGCCTTGACCATCGCCGGGGTGAACTCCTTCGAGGAGAGCCCGTACCGTCCGGCGACCACCCGCGGCTCGGCCGCGAGCGGCAGCCGCCCCTCGATCCGCGCCTCGGCCAGCGTGGTGACGACGTCGAGGTAGAGGGGATCACCGAGTGCCCCCGGCTCCTTGGTGCGATCGAGCACCGCGATGCCGCGCACCGTGGGCGGCAGCGCGCCGAGGAAGGCGGCGGCGTCCCACGGCCGGTAGAGCCGGACCTTGAGCAGCCCCACCTTCTCGCCGCGGCCGACGAGCCACTCCACCGCCTCGTGCGCCACCTCGGCGCCCGAACCCATGAGCACCACCACCCGCTCGGCCTCGGGATGTCCGATGTAGTCGAAGAGCCGGTAGGCGCGGCCGGTGATGCCGGCGAAGAGGTCCATCGCCTTCTGCACCTTCTCCGGGCAGGCGAGGTAGAACGGATTGCACGCCTCCCGCGCCTGGAAGAAGGTGTCCGGGTTCTGCGCCGTGCCCCGCAGCACCGGCCGGTCCGGGGTGAGCGCCCGCTCCCGGTGGGCCTTGATCGCCGCCTCGGAGAGGAGGTTGCGCAGATCGTCGTCGGTGAGCTCCTCGACCTTCGCGATCTCGTGCGAGGTCCGGAAGCCGTCGAAGAAGTGCAGGAACGGCACCCGCGACTCGAGGGTCGCGGCCTGCGCGATGGCGGCGAAGTCGTGCGCCTCCTGCACCGAACCCGCGGCGAGCAGCGCGAAGCCGGTCTGCCGGCAGGCCATGACGTCGGAGTGGTCGCCGAAGATCGACAGCGCGTGGGTCGCCACCGTGCGCGCCGCCACGTGGAGCACGAACGGGTTGAGCTCCCCGGCGATCTTGTACAGGTTCGGGACCATCAGCAGCAGTCCCTGGGAGGCGGTGAAGGTCGTCGTGAGCGACCCGGCCTGCAGTGCCCCGTGCACCGCCCCGGCCGCCCCTCCTTCCGACTGCATCTCCATCACCTCGGGGACGACCCCCCAGAGGTTCTTCCGGCCCTCCGCCGACCACTGATCCGCGAACTCGCCCATCGGCGAGGCCGGGGTGATCGGATAGATGGCAATGACTTCGTTCGTACGATGCGCCACCGAGGTGACGGCCTCGTTGGCATCGATCGTGAGTTTCCGGCGTTCGCTCATGCGCTCTTCCCCCGGGAGCCCACGGCTCCTTAAGTCTGCCTGTCTTGATAGCACGCGCCACGGAACCGCCCCCCACCCCGGCGGGCAGGAGCCGGCGCAAAGGCGGATGGGCGCCCGCCGGGCTCAGCGCCGTTCGGCGAGCAGCTCGCGGGCCACGGCCCGCGCGGAGGCCCCGGCCTGCTGTTCGCGCAGCTTGCGGTAGAGCGTCGAGCGGCCGATCCCGAGCTCGTCGGCCGCCTCGGTCAGGTTGCCGCCGTGCCGCTCGACCGCGGCGCGAATCGCCCGGTGTTCGATCTCGGCGAGCGTGAGCGGTGGCGGCGCGGCGGCGCCGGTCTCCGCGAGCCCGTTGGCGCGCCGGGCACCGGCGGTGCGGATCCGTTCGGGCAGGTCCGCGGGGGTGATGACCTCCCCTTCGGAGACCACCACCGCGCGCTGGAGGGCGTTCTCCAGCTCCCGGACGTTCCCCGGCCAGGAGTAGGCCCGCAGGAGATCGGCGCTCTCGGGAGCGAGACGCAGCCCCGTCCGGCCGGCCGCCTGACCGAGCTCGCCGAGGAAGCGGGAGGCGAGCAGCAGGACGTCGTCGCCCCGCTCGCGCAGCGGCGGCAGGTGGATCTCGAAGACCGCGACCCGGAAGTAGAGATCCTCCCGGAAGCGCTTCTCGGCGACGAGGCTCGCGAGATCGCGATGGGTAGCAGCCACCAGGCGGAAGTCCGAGCGCAGCTCGCTCGTGCCGCCGACCCGCGTGAAGCTGCGATCCTGGAGCACCCGCAGCAGCTTGGCCTGGGCGCTCGGCGAGAGCTCGGCCACCTCGTCGAGGAAGAGGGTGCCGCCGTCGGCGAGCTCGAAATGCCCCTTGCGCTGGGCGACGGCACCGGTGAACGAGCCCCGTTCGTGGCCGAAGAGCGCGGACTCCTGCAGGCTTTCCGGGATCGCCGCGCAGTTGACCGTCACCAGCGGGCCGGCGGCGCGCGCGCTCGCCGCGTGGATCGCCCGCGCGGCCAGCTCCTTGCCGGTACCGCTCTCGCCGATCACGAGGACGGTGATGTCGGTCGCGGCGACGCGGGCGATCTGTCGCAGCACCTCCAGCATCGCCGGCGAGCGGCCGACGAGGTTCGGCTGGCCCGCCACCGCTGGACCGGCTTCGAGCTCCGCGAGCCGTTCGGCCATCCGGGAGCGTTCCACCGCGTGACGGATCACGGTGAGGAGCCGGGCGAGCTCGACCGGCTTGGCGAGGTAGTCGAACGCCCCGAGCTGCATCGCCTGCACCACCATGTCGACGTCGGACACCCCGGTGAGCAGGATCACCGGCAGATCCCGGTACCGCTCGTGGATTCGCGGCAGGATCTCGAGCCCGCTCGGCCCCGGCATCCGCTGGTCGAGGCAGACGGCAGCCGGCCGCTCGCGCTCGAGCACCGCCAGGCAGGCCGGGCCATCCGCGGCCAGCTCCACGCGATACCCCTCCCCTTCCAGGATCTCCCGCAACAGGGAGCGCTGGGCGGGGTCGTCGTCGGTGACGAGGATCAGCTCGCGCATCGGGTGTCGCCAGGGTGGTGCCAGCTGCTCGGGACGGAGAGCATCATACCCTCTTCGTCCGCGCCCCGGCGCCCGGCATGAGCAGTCAGCCGCCGTTCGGCGGCTCGCCGACCGGCAGCGGCCGGCCGGCGACGTCGGCGGGAACCGGAACGCCGAGCAGCGCCGCGAGGGTCGGCGCGAGATCGACGGTCGCGGCCGGCTCCGCGCGCCGCCCCGGTACCACCCCCGGCCCGAGCACCACCAGGGGCACCCGCCGGTCGTACTGCCAGGCCGTCGCGTGGGTGGTTCCCCGGCCGAGGAGCGGGAGCAGGCCCTCCTCCCAGTGCACGAAGAGGTCCGGGCTCCGCTCGGGGCGGAAAGAACGGGAGATGGCGAGCGCCACCGGATCGTCCTCCCCGGGACCGCGGGCGAGCTCGGCCGCGGTCAGCACCCGCGCCACCCCGGGGCAGGCGGCGATGAGCGTGGCCGCCTCCGCGGCGACCGCCTCGGCCTCCAGACCGGCCTTCGCGAGGAGCGCCGGATCGAGCGTGAAGCCGTCGATGAACCAGCCGCGCTGCCCGTGGCGCGCCGCGAGCTCCCGCTCCACCCCCTGGAGGCAGCGCACCTGCTCGCTGCCCACCCGGCGGAAGGGGGAACCCACGCGCTCGGGCAAAGGCGTCACGCCGTGGTCGGCGCTGAAGGCGAGCACGTAGCCATCCGGACCGAATCGGCGGTCGAGCTCGGCGAGCAGATCGCCCACCAGCCGGTCGATCCGCAGCACCACGTCGAGGCTCTCCGGGCTGTGCGGGCCGTATTCGTGACCGATGAAATCGAGGGTCGAGAAGGAGAGCGCGAGCAGATCGGGAACGCCGTCGGCGCCGAGCGCGTACCGGTCGAGGAGCTCGTAGGCGAGCAGGGCGACCTGCTCGTCGGGCCAGGGGGTGCGGTAGGCGGCGGTGAGGAACCCCTCGCCGAGCGCCGGGTCGAGCCTCCCCACGGAGCGCGGCAGGGGCCGCGTGAACGGATCGCCGGCCACCGGCGCGAAGCCGAGCGCGGCGGCGTCGAGTCCGTCGGGCAGGGGCAACGGCTCCCACGCCTCGCCGAATCGCCGGGCGAGCCCGTGCTCGCGCTCCCACGCCGTGAGCCAGGCCGGAGTCGCTTGCAGGTAGTAACGGCTCGTGCGGAAACGCCCGCTCTTCTCGTCGAGCCAGAAGGCCGCATCCGGCCGCTGCCCGCCGAGCAGGACCGCCGCCCGATCCTTGGCCGAGGCGGTGACCACCACCGCGGCCGGCTGGGCGCGCTGCAGCCAGTCGCCGATGGCGTCGGTCAGGAGGTGTACCGGGGATACCTCGCCGTCGGAGCCGATCACCGCGCGGGCCCGCCGGGCGTGGGCACGATCCCACCAGGCGTTCTCGACGATCCCGTGCTGCGCCGGGTGCCGCCCCGTGGCGAGGGTGGCGTGCCCCGGCGCCGTCTCCGGCCGGCCGTGCGCGTGCAGGGCGTCGAAGACCGCCCCCTCCGCGAGGAGGCGGGCGAGCCCGTGGCGCAGGGCCGGACGGGCCCGCTCCAGGGTGTCCGCTGCGAGCTGATCGACCACGATCAGCAGCGCGAGCCGCGGACCGCCCCCCACCTCGACAGCCGGGGGCGGCGAAGGGGAAGGCAGGCTGCTGCAGGCGAAAAGGGCGCCGAGCAGCGGCAGGGCGGCGAGCAGACGCCAGCGTGGAATCGTCATGGTGCCCTCCTACTACGGCCGCGGCTCGAGGGTGAGCGGGTCGCGCAGCGGCAGCTCGCGAGCGGCGCCTCCGAACAGCTCGCCCATGCTGGCGCGGCCGTCGGCGTCACCGGGAGCGATGGCTGCCCAGTCACCGACCACGAGCATCAGCATCCGCTCCGGATCGAGATGGCGGGCCGCCGCCTCCCGCACCGCCGCGGCGTCCACCGCCCGGATCCGGTCCCGGTAGTCGCGCCAGTAGGTATGCGGCCGGTCGATGAGGACATCGTTGGCGAAAGTGCGCGCGATCAGGAACGGGGTCTCGAAACGCCGGGGGAACGAGTCGATGAACGAGCTCTTCGCCTGCCGCAGCTCCGCCTCCGAGACCTCCTCGGTCCGGATGCGGGCGATCTCCTCGAGCGAGATCTTCGCCGCCAGCGCCACGGTGGCGCTCTTCGACTCGTAGGAGATGGTGAACGAGCCGGGCCAGAAGATGCCGATGTCGTAGCTCGAACCCGCCGAGTAGGCGAGCCCTTCGTCGGAGCGGACCCGCTGGGTGATGCGCGAGGTGAAGTCGCCCCCCAGGATCTCGTTCATGACCATGAGCGCGTACCTGCCGGGATCGTCCCAGCGCTCCCAGCGCACCCCGAGCTGGCCGATGACGACCTTCCCCTGCGGGATCTCCTTCTCGACCCGGTAGAGACCGGGCTCCGCCCGCGGTTCGGGCGCGGCGGGGGGCCAGGGGATCTCGGGCCCGTCGGCCTTCCAGGCGGCGAGGCGCCGCGCGAGGCTCGCGAGCACACTCGCAGCCTCGACGTCACCGGCCACCGCCGCGATCAGGTGGGCGGGGCGGTAGGTCGCGCGGTGGAAGCGCACGAGCGCGTCGCGGCCGAGCGCCTCGAGTCCGGCGGCGGTCATCTGCCGCGCGGCCGGGTGCGCGGGGCCGTAGAGCAGCCAGCTCCACTCCCGCTGGAGGATCTCGGCGGCATCGTCGTTGCGCCGGGCGAGCTGCTCACGCACGTTCCCCTTCTCCACCGCGAGCCGTTCGGCGTCGAAGCGTGGCGCGGTGAGCATCGCGAAGAGCAGGTCGAGCGACTCGTCGAGGCGGGGGGAGAGGCAGTCGAGCATGACCGTGGTGCTGGTCGGGCCGGCCATGACGCTCAGGTTCGTGGCGAGGAAGTCGAGCCGCTCGTCGAACGCCTCGGCCGAGAGCTCTCCCGCCCCGCCCCGGCGGAGCATCGTGGCGGTGAGGCCGGCGAGGCCCTCTTCGCCCGGAGCTTCGAGGAACCCGCCGGTGCGCAGCGTGAGGGCGATGCGGACCAGCGGCAGGGCGTGGTCTTCGACGACGAAGGCGGTTCCGCCGCCGGGCAGGTCATGGCGGTAGGCGGCCGGATCCGGCACCTCGAAGGCGAGCGGACCGAAGGTGAGGTCGCGCGGATGGGCGGGGATCCGCTCGGCAGCGCTCGCGGCACCGGCGACGACGAGCAGGAGGAGGGCGGCGACGAACGGGCGGAAACGGTTCACTTCTCACCTCCCGGCGCGGCGGCCAGGAGCTCGGCGAGGCGCAGCTCGATGGCCGTGAGGATCACCTGCATGGCGGGACGCAGCTCCGGCGGGGCGCTCGCCACCTGGCTACCGATCGCGGTGGCCGAGGCGCGCAGCACCTCCGGATCGTTCACCGCCGCGAGCTGGCGCAGCTGCGCCCGCACCATCTGCTGGAGGTTCGGCGAGAGCTCGTCGAAACCGGGCGGCATCGGCGCGGCCGGCGGCGCCCCCGCCTTGCGGCGATAGAGGGCGACCGACCGGTTCTCCGGCGCGAAGTACTGCTTCGCCACCCGCTGCACGTCCTCGGCGGTGACGGCGAGCGTCTTCTCCGCCCAGGTGTTGAGGTAGGTCCAGTCGCCGTACCCCTCGTAGAGGAGGAGCTGGAGCATGAGGAAGAAGTTCGAGTCGAGGCGGCGGAAGGCGCCGGCCGCGATCTGGTTCTTCACCTTCTCGAGCTCGAGTGCCTGCACCGGTTCGTTCTGGAGCTTCGCGAGCTCGGCGTACCAGGCCTCCTCGAGCCGCGCGGGCGTCGCCTCTCCCTTCGCCTCGGCCTGGAAGGAGAAGTAGCCGGCCCACTTGCGCGACTCCTGGTAGGCCATCGCCGAGACCGCCACCTGCTCGCCGAGCACCAGCGACTTGTAGAGGCGGCCGGTGCGCCCGTTGAGCAGCGCCGAGAGGACGTCGAGGGCGTAGCTGTCGGCGTGCTCGAACGGCACCGTGTGGTAGCGCACCTCGACCTGCGGCTGACAGTCGCACTCCGCGAGCATCCGCTTCTCGGCCAGCTGCGGCATCTCGAGCGTGACCACCTCGGGCGGCGGCACCTTGCCGCGCTGCAGCCGGCCGAAGTAGCGCTCGGCGAGCCGGCGCACCACCGCCGGCTCGAAGTTGCCGACCAGCGCCACCGTCAGGTTGTTCGGCGCGTAATAGGTCGCATAGTAAGCGTCGGCATCGGCCTGGCTGATCACCTGGAGATCGGACGGCCAGCCGACCACCGGCCAGCCGTACGGGTGCGACTGCCAGAAGAGGGAGTCGAAGAGCTCCTCGAACTTGCCCGTGGGGGTCGACTCGGTGCGCAGCCGGCGCTCCTCGTGGACCACGTCGCGCTCGGCGTAGAAATCACGGAAGACGGGGCTCGCCAGCCGGTCGGACTCCAGCCAGAACCAGAGCTCGAGCTTGTTGGCCGGCACGGTGATGAAGTAGAAGGTCATGTCGTAGTCGGTGCCGGCGTTGAGCCCCGTGCCTCCGGCCTCGGTGTAGAGCTTCGAGAACTCCTCCTTGACCATCAGCGCCCGCTGCTCTTCGACCAGCTTCGCGAACCGCTGCGCGAGCTCCTTGAGCTCCTCGGTGCGGTTCTCGGGGGCGTACGGATCGGCGATCTGCCCCCGGCGCCAGCGGAGCCGCTGTTCGGCGTAGATCTCCCGCATCCGCTCCTGCACCGCCTCCTGCTCGGCCTGGATGGCGAGATCCCGGGTGATGTCGGTGGTGCCGATCACCCGCGAGCCCTTGAACATCATGTGCTCGAAGAAGTGCGACAGGCCGGTGATCCCCGGCCGTTCGTTGGCGGAGCCGACCTTCGCCACCCAGCCGGCGGCGACGGTGGTCATCTGCGGACGCTGGACGAGCAGGAAGGTCATGCCGTTGTCGAGCGTGAACTGCTCGACCGGCACCTCGGCGCGGTGCGCGGTGGTGTCGGCGCACACCGCGCCCGCCAGAGCGAGCCAGGCGGCGGCGACCACGACCGCCACGGCGCAGCTCCGGTTCGGGAGCAACGGGATCTGCATCGGGTTCTCTCCTTGCGGCACCGTGACGCGGTGCTGGCCGCGAGCGTAACACAGGGGTATGCGCGTACCTGCCGGCGGATAGGATCCCCACCCGATGCCCAACTGCGCGAGCGCCGCCGCTCTCCGCTCATGCCCCGGGCGCCTTCGTGCCCCCCGGTTGCGAACCTGGGGGCGGGTCTGCGCCGCGCTCCTGCTGCTCGCCACCGCCGGACCCGCCGGGGCGTCCGGCGGGGAGGCGGCCCCGGAACGTCCCTGCGAGCCTTGGCTCACCGGCGAGGCGCTCCCCTCCGACGCCGAGCTCGAGGCCGCCGGGGCGCGGATCGGCCGGATCGAGCTGCGCCAGAGGAACATCTTCGATCCCGACCAGCCGGGGGAGGACTTCTGGGGCTTTCGCCTCGTCAACCGGCTCCATCTGACCACCCGCGAGGAGACGATCCGCCGCCGCCTCCTCTTCGCGCCGGGAGAGCCGTACGAAGCCCGCCTGCTCGCGGAATCAGAGCGGCTGCTGCGGGCCGAACGGTTTTTTTATGAGGTGACGATCCGCCCGGTCGCCTACTGCGGCGGCCGGGTGGACGTGGAGGTGACCACCCGTGACGTCTGGTCGCTCAAGCTCTCGGGCGGCTTCAACCGCAAAGGGGGAGAGAACGACTGGCATCTCACCGCCCAGGAGTCGAACTTCCTCGGCCGCGGCAAGGACCTGACCCTCTCCCATGCGCACGACGTCGACCGCACCTCGACGCTCCTGCGCTACCGCGACCGCGACCTCTTCGCCCGCCGCCTCGACCTCGAGGCCGCCTGGTCGGAGAACAGCGACGGGCGCTTCTACCGGCTCGACCTCGCCCGCCCGTTCTACGCGCTCGACGGCCGCCGGAGCTGGGGCGGACGCTGGTGGGACGCCCGCCGCCACGAGAGCCGGTACCACCTCGGGAGGATCGTCGATCAGTACCAGGTCGAGCACTGGTATGCCGAGCTCGGCGGCGGTCGCGCGACCGGCCTCGTCGACGGCCATACCCGGCGCCTGCGCTTCGGCGCCTCCTGGGACCGGCGGCGTTTCGCGGCGCTCCCGCAGCAGCCGCTCGTCCGCCCGCTGCCCGCCGACCGGGAGCTGCTCTACCCCTGGATCGCCGGCGAGTGGATCGAGGAGGAGTTCGTCGAGCTCGCCAATCTCGACCGGATCCACCGGGTGGAGGACCTCAACCTCGGCCGCCGGGCCAACGCCTGGCTCGGCCTCGCCTCCCGGCACGCCGGCTCGGATCGCGACGCCGCCCTCTTCGGCGCGAGCTGGGGGGAAGGGTTCTCGGGGCGCGGTGGCCTGCTCCTCGCCGGCGCCTCGTTCTCCGGCCGGATCGAACCGCCGGGACTACGCCACGGCCTCGGCTCCCTGCAGCTGCGCTACTACCGGCGTCTCCTCGGCGAGCACCTCTTCCACGCCGCCCTCCACCTCGACGCGGGCCACCGCCTCGATGCCGACACCCAGCTCCTGCTCGGCGGCGACAACGGCCTGCGCGGCTACCCGTTGCGCTATCAGGAAGGGAACCGCCGGGCGCTGCTCATCCTCGAACAGCGCTTCTTCCACGACCGCGAGCTCTTCCACCTGGTGCGGGTGGGCGCCGCCCTTTTCGCCGATCTCGGCAAGGCGTGGACGGCGGGCGAGCCGGGGCCGCCGAGCCTCGGACTGCTGCGCGACGTCGGGTTCGGCCTGCGGCTCGGATCGAGCCGCTCGGCCGAGGCCGCGGTGGTCCACCTCGATGTCGCCTGGCCGCTCGACGGCCCTCGCGGCATCCGCCGCGTGCAGTGGCTCGTCAGCACCCGCGAGACCTTCTGAGGTGCCTACGGCGCGGTGGCGGCGGTGAGCGGCACGGTCACCGAGATCGCACCGCGCAGATCCCCCTCCCGGTAGCCCACCCCCTCGTCGGCCGGATACCGCTCGGCGAGCGCGGCCGTGAGCTCGGGGGAGAAGGTCGCCGGATCGCCATGGCAGCGCAGGCAGGGGGTGACGATGCGCAGCGGCTTGAGGTAACGCAGAACCGGTCCGTCCTCGGTGGTCACCACGGCGCTCACCTCCGCGGGCATCTCGCCCGCGCGGAGCTGGGCCGCCAGCCGCTCCAGCTCGGCGGCCTCCCACGGATCGGGCCGCCCGGCCGGATTGCGGGGCCGCGCGCTCACCCGGTAGACGGTCAGCCCATCCCGCGAATGCGCCGCGGCGAGGGCCGGCGCGACCTCCGCGCAGACCCGCGTCGCCGAAACCGGCCCGCCGGCGGCGAGCTCGGCGCTGAGCCGCGCAAGGAGGTCCCGGCCGAGCCCCGCCGCCGCCTCCCGCGCCCGGTCGAGCGCCACGGTGGCTTCCGGCGCCGCGGCCGTGAGCGTTGCCGGCGCCTCGTTCTGCGCCGCGAACGGCGCCGCGACTCCGGCCAGCGCCACGACCAGCACTCCGACGATCCCGACTCGCATCCCCGTTCTCCTCTTCAGCCACGCTCTCGCGCGCTGGCGCGAGGCCGTCCCGTGCTAGGTTATCGCCGCGCTCCACGAGGGGGGAGCCGGGGAGACGACATGGATCTCGAAGCCGCCTTCGCCGACGCCCAGCTGCGGGTCAAACAGCTCACCAGACGCCCGTCCGACCGCGAGCTCCTCGACCTCTACGCGCTCTACAAGCAGGGGACCGAAGGGGATCTCACGACCGATCCACCGAGCCTCTTCGATCCGGTGGCGCGCGCCAAGCACGCCGCCTGGGACGACCTCGCCGGCCTGCCCCGGGACGAAGCGATGCGCCGGTACATCGCCCTCGTCGACCGCCTGCTGGCAGGCTGAGCGGGCCCCGCCGCGGCCCGGGGCCGCGTCCCGGAGCGGCCTACGGCCTGGTCGCAGCGGCCTTGCCGCCCGCCGTGCGGCGCCGGCGCTCGAGGAGGATCCCGGCCAGCATGCACCGCACGGAGCCCCCGGCCGTCTCGATCGTCGGGATGTCGATCGGCACGATCCGCGTCGTGCGCTCGATGGTGGCGCACTGCTCGTCCGTGAGCGTCGCGAGCGCCGTGGTGGACATCGCCATCAGGCGGCCCTTCGGCGAGCTGAGCTCCATCGCGTTGCCGGCGAAGCCCCGCAGCTGGCGATGCGTCAGCGGGATCACCGTCCGCCGGCCTCGCCGGGAGAGCCGTTCGGCGACCTCGTCCCGCCGGTCCTGATCGGCGATCGTCTCGAGACCGATCAGCGCCACGTCGGTGCCGATGCACATCATCACGTTGGTGTGGTAGATCGCGTCGCCGTTCTCGTCATGGGCGTCGAACGCCATCGGCTCGAATCCGAACTGCGTGCAGAAGCGCTCCAGGGCGATCGGGTTCGCCCGGTTCGACCGCGCCACGTAGGCCAGATGCGCGCCGTAATCGAGCACCATGGCGCCCGTGCCTTCCAGGAAGATGTCGTCGACCTCGAGCCCGGAGTAGTCGACGACCTCCTGGACCCGATACTGCGCCTTGAGCGTTTCGATGATGTCCCATCGCCGTTCGATCCGGCGATTGGGAACGAACATCGGGAAGACCGCGATGCGACCGCCGGCATGGGTCGAGAACCAGTTGTTCGGAAAGACGCTGTCCGGCGTCTCCCTGGACATGTCCTCGAAAAGGAGCACCGTGACGCCTTCGGCGCGCAGCCTCTCGACCGCGACGGTCACCTCGCGGTAGGCGGCGGTGGCGACGGCGTCGCCGTCATGGTTCTCGCCGGGCTCGGACTGGAAGCTGTTGTCCGCCGCGGTCGCTTCGTTCGCGCGGAAGAAATGCGGCCGGATCATCACGACCGCGGATGGCGCTTGAATCGGCATGGCACCTCGCAATCTCGCCGCCGCCGCCGTTTCGGACACCCGTGGAGCCAGGCCGAAACGATCGACCGACGTGCGCTCACCTGGACATTGCTCCCGAGGGATCCAGATCTGCGCGCCCAGCTCTGGAGGGGGCGCGCGACTCCCCGCGCTGCGGGAGCTCAGCGCTGCCGACTATATCGCAGATGGTGTCCGTCCCGGCCCGCCGCTGCTTGCGCCCAGCGAGGCGCTCGCAGGCGACCGGAAAGGCGACCCGAAGCGAAACGGGCCGGGAGTCTTCCCCGGCCCGTCGGCGCAACTGGTTGAAAAGATTGGTGGAGCTGATCGGGATCGAACCGACGACCTCTTGAATGCCATTCAAGCGCTCTCCCAGCTGAGCTACAGCCCCACCCGTGGGAGGACGGCATCCTAGCCGAAGGACGGGCGGGGGGCAACCGGGGGCGGCTGGTCGCGGTCTTCACCGCCGGCCGCCGCCGGCCGCCGGCTGCCCAGACGGGCCGCGATGGCGGCTTTCAGATCGTCGATCCCGAGACCCGTCGCCGCCGAGATCCAGAGGCCGTCGGGAGCCACCAGCGCCGGGTCGGTGATCCGGTCCCGCTGGTTGAAGACCAGGAGCACGCGGTCGGGATCGACGCCGAGCTCGCGCAGCACCTCGTTGGCGATGTCGCGCTGTTCGTGCCACGCCGGATGGCTGCCGTCCACGAGGTGGAGCACGAGATCGGCGTCGGCCACCTCGGCGAGCGTGCTGCGGAACGACGCCACGAGGTGGTGCGGCAGTTTGCGGATGAACCCCACCGTGTCGGCCAGCAGCACCACCCCGCCCCGCGGGCCGAGATGCGCCTGGCGCAGACGCGGATCGAGGGTCGCGAAGAGACGGTCCTCGGCGAGGACGCCGGCGCGGGTGAGGCGGTTGAAGAGCGTCGACTTGCCGGCGTTGGTGTAGCCGGCGAGCGCGACGATCGCCATCCCCCGCCGCCCGCGCCGCTGCTGGAGGCGCGTGCGTTCGATCTCGGCGAGCTCGCGCTTGAGCCGCTGGAGGCGATGGCGCAGCATCCGGCGGTCGGCCTCGAGCTGCGTCTCGCCCTCCCCGCCCCGCACCCCGACGCCCCCGGCCTGCCGCGAGAGGTGTCGCCACCGCCGCGTGAGGCGCGGCAGCAGGTAGGAAAGGCGGGCGAGCTCGACCTGGGTGCGCGCCTCGCGGCTGCGGGCCCGCTGGTGGAAGAGCTCGAGGATCAGCCCGCTGCGGTCCATCACCTGGCGGTCCACGAGCTCCTCGAGGTTCTTCACCTGCCCACCGCTCAGGTCGTCGTCGAAGAGGACGAGGTCGGCGCCGAGCGCCGCCGCCTCCTGACCGATCTCTTCGGCCTTGCCCCGACCCACGAAGGTGCCGGCGTCCGGAGCCCGCCGCGCCTGCTGGTTCCGGCCCGCGACCCGCAGACCGGCGCTCTCGGCGAGCGCCGCGAGCTCGTCGAGGTGCTCCGCGACCACGGCCGGGCTCTGGCCCGGCAGGGAGACACCGACCAGGAGCGCGACGCGCGGCTGGGCGGACGGGGTGGTTTCGACGGGATACAATGGCGAGCCCCGCGTAGTCTAGGCGATTCGGCGGCGCGGGAGACCACCCCCGGCGCCCATCCGATGAGCGAACCTTCGTCCCTCATTCCCGCCCCCGATCCGGCACCTGCCGGCCGCTCGCCGAGCCCGCCGCGCTGGCTGCTCGTCGCCCTCGTGCTGGCGGCGCTCGCGGCCCTCTTCTGGCCGCGCGGCGAGCGTCTCTCCCTCGCGCCGCAGCCGGAACCGGTCGACGGCGCCGGCCAGCGCGTCGTCCTCGCCGAGCACTTCGCCCCGGTCACCCTCCTCCACTTCTGGGCGACCTGGTGTCCGCCCTGCGTCACGGAGATCCCGGTGCTGCGCCGCCTCGCCGCCGATTTCCGCGACGAGCCCGGCTTCGCCCTCGTCTTCGTCGCGGTGCGCGACGATCCGGCTCGCGTCCCCGACTTCCTGGGCGAGCTCGCGGCGGAGAACCTCTACGATCCGACCTGGGGGGTCGCCAAGCGCTGGGGGACGTCGCAGATCCCCGAGACCTACCTGCTCGTCAACGGCAAGGTGATCGAGAAGTACGAGGGCGCGACCGACTGGGACCGCGCCGATCTGCGCATCCTGCTCCGGTCGGCGATCGCCGACGCCCGCTGAGCTCCGGCCCGGAAAGAGGCTCGTCGCATCGCCACCGCGGCCGGCTCGAGCCGCCGCGGTGAGCCGGGCGGATCCCACCTAGAAGCGGAGGCTGAGCCCCGCGAACGCGGCCCCGAAGAGGTTGGTGCGGTCGAGGAAGACGTAGTGGCCGGTGATCTCGGCGGAGAGGAAGAGGTTCCGCCAGAGCCGGTAGTCGCCGGTGATGCCGAAGGCGAGGCCGAGCGCCGAGTGATCGTCCCGCTCGCCGGCGGCGTCGTACCCGTCGAGCCGGTAGCCGCCCAAGCCGAGGTAGACGCCCACGTCGTAGTAGTTCTTCGGGAAGCGGTACTCGCCGGCGAGCAGCGCGAAATCGAGGTTCGCCTTCTGGAGATCACCGAAGCCGGCCTCTCTGTCGAACTCGAACCGGCCGACCCGCAGCCCGACCTGGGTCGAGAGATCGGTGGTCATCCGGCCGACGGCCATCCAGGTCCGGTTGGAGAGACCGGGATCGGGATCGACGTCGAAGGCGCCGCCGCTCCCGCCGAGCACCCCGATCGAGAAGAGCGAGCTCTCCAGGCTGTGCGCCGAAGCCTCCGCGGCGAGCCCGAACAGAACGAGCAGCGCGAGGAGCAGGGGAACGGTCTTACGCATCGAACTGATCTCCGTGACGGTCCGTCCGCAGAGCCGGAAGAACGGGCCGACAGTATCACCGGCGGCTTCGCGTCCGTCACCGGTACTCGCCATGTCCGGTTTCTCGCGGTGGTCCGCCCGCCTCTTCGACTGGTTCGTGCCCGATACCTGCCTCGCCTGCCGCCGGCCGCGGCACGGGCTCGCCGCTCCTTTCGGCCTCTGCCGGGCCTGCCACGGGAGGGTCGTGGCCGTGCCGGCGGCGAGCTGCGCAACCTGTGCCCGGCCACTCACCGGGGACGCCGGCCCGGCTCCCCGCCGGTGCGGCCGCTGCCTCGTCACGCCGCCGCCGTTCGCGCGACTCCGGGTGCTCTGGTACTACCAGCCGCCCCTCGACGCCGTGATCGCCGGACTGAAGTTCGAGCGTCTCGACTACCTCGGCGCCGAGCTCGCGGCGGCGGCCGCTGCCCACCTCGCCGGCGAGGCGGCGCGCTGGGACCTCGTGGCGCCGGTTCCCCTCCACTGGCGCCGGCGGCTCGCCCGCGGCTTCAACCAGGCGGAGCGGATCGCCAGTCCGCTGGCAGCACGTCTCGGGGTACCGTTCGCCACCCCTCTGCGTCGGCGCCGCCCGACCCGGCCGCAGGTCAGCCTGCCCCGCGACGAGCGCCTGCGGGGCCCCCGGGCAGCCTTCTCGCTGCGGCAGCGCGCGCAGGTCGGCGGCCTCCGGGTACTGCTCGTCGACGACGTCTTCACCACCGGCTCGACTCTCGCCGCCGCGGCCCGGGCCCTGTGCGGCGGCGGAGCCACGGTCGAGGCGTTCGCCCTGGCCGCCACTCCCGAGCAGGCCTCCGCCCGGCGGGAGTGAACCATTGCACCCCCTTGCCCATTGGTCTAAAGTGTGATCGTCAGGGCGGTCATCCCGTGAAGCGAAGCGTCTACCTTCCGCTCCTCCTCCTCGCCCTCCTGGGGGCGGCCCCGGCAATCGGCGCCGGCGCCGATCCGGGGCGCGGGGCGGTCTCCGGTCAGGTGCTCGAGGGGGGAATCCCGCTCGCGTCGGTGCAGGTCTACGCCTACCAGCTCGTCGACCGCACCCTGCGCCTCGCGACCACCGGCGGCGGCGGCGAATTCCTCTTCGATGCGCTGCCGGCGGGGCTCTACAAGCTCGTGGCCTTCAAGCGGGGGTTCCTCCCCGCGGTGGTGATGCTCACGCGCGCGTCGCGGGACGCGGCGCAGTGGGTCGAGCTGCAGCTCGCCCCGGCCGCCGGGCAGGCCGAACCGGGACGCCCCGGCGAGGAGTTCTGGAGCCTGCGCGAGCAGGTTCCTGCCGACGTGCTGCGCGAGCTCGAGACCGGCGGCACGGAGACCCTCCTCGCCGCTCACGAACCCCCCGGGACACCCCGGCCCGGCTTCGCCGCGGCGATGAGCGCCGAGACCGGCACCCTCGATCTGCCCGACGGCGCCGAGGCGGCGATGACCGGCGGCGAGGTGCGCCTCGAAGGACAGCTCAGGGGACTGCTGCTGCGCCTCGACGGCGACTACCGCCAGCTGGCGCCGGAGAGCTTCGCCGGGGGCATGGCCGGACAGGGCGGAGAGGCCTCTTCCCTGGCGGTTCGCCTCGCGCACGGGAGCCACGGCGAGCTCGACCTGCGTTCCCGGGTCAACCGCCTGAACACCTTCGTCGGCGACGAGCTGGTGCCGGTCGACTTCCAGCAGTACGGCGTGCGCTGGAGCGGTTCGATCGGCAGCACGGGCGAGTCGGCGCTCAGCGCCTGGTACACCGAGGAGAACGGCCTCCATGCCCAGGGGCCGGTGGCGCCGGCGGCGATTCCGATCGCCTCGCGTTCCGTCCGCCTCGAGGGCACGTACGCACGCCCGCTGACCCGGGATGCCGGCCTGCGCGCCGGTCTGCGCTTCCGCCAGCGCACCGGTTCGTATCTCGACGAGCTCCTCTCGGCGTCCGGAGGGCGGCTGAGCACCCGTCAGCTCGAAGCGTTCGGCGGCGGTGATCTCCTGCTCGGCGAGCGGGTCGAGCTCGAGTACGGACTCGCCGGCGGGCTGCACGAGAACGGGGTCGCGGTGACGCCCCGGGCCGGCGTCGGTGTCGGCCTCGGCGGCTCCTGGCGCGGCGAGGCGCTCGTCTCCCATCGCTTCGAGATGGAAAACGACGACCGCTGGGGGCAGCGGGAGTTCCTGCCGCTGCTGGTCGTCGAGGAGGATCCCTGCGAGATGGCCGGGCTCTCCTGCTACCAGCTCGGCGTGCGCCGGGGCAACGAGGAGAACCTCTTCGCGGTGGAGCTCGCGAGCCGCGACTACGATCGCACCGTTCGGCTCTACTTCAGCCGCGACTTCTTCGATCAGTTCGAGAGCCTCTTCCTGGTGCCGGGCGACCGGGTGCCGGAGGTGCGGGTGACGCTGTCGCGGCAGTTCGGTGGCTTCCTCGTCGCGCGCTGGGAGTCGATCGCGGCCCTCGGTGGTGGCGGCACCTTCCTCGCGGCGGATCAGAACGCCTACCGCAACGGCGTCACCTACCTCGTCACCTCGCTCGACACCCGCTTCCTCAACCTCGGCACGGGCGTGCTGCTCGCCTTCCAGCGCCTCTCCCAGGATCTCGAGCCGCTCGATTCCCGGCGCCCCGGGCTCTCCTCGCTCGACGCCGAACGGCTGCAGCTCACCCTGGTGCAGGACCTCAACGTCTTCTTCGACCTCAGCACGGAGTGGGCGATGCGGGTGAACATGGAGCTCGCCCGCGGCACTACCGCCTATGGCGACCAGCACCCCTTCGAGGGGTTCCGCCGTCGCATCACCACCGGTCTCTCGGTCCGTTTCTGAGCCCCGGGCCGCGGGATCGCCCGGCGTCCCGGCACGCGCCTGCGATGCGGGAATCGATCCGCTTGGATCCAATTTCCCGGGAATTGTCCATATTTTTGAATACCGGTTTCACAAACTGCTGATTCGATTGGGTAAACTGCGGCTTCATCTGCTTGATCCGGTGGCATGGAGCGTGCTTCTCCCCCTCGGTGACGACTCTCGAGGCCGTCTGCGATCATGACGACTCCGACCACCGAGCGCCGCGCGCAGCTTCTTCTCTGCCTCGTCGTGCTCGCGCTGGTCATGGCCACGGGAGCCGTCGGCTTCAGTCGCAAGCTCGCCTCTTTCCAGCCTCTCGGTTTTCGAGGCGAGGAGGGTGCCAGCCACTGGCGGGTCGAAGCGGTCGCAGAACCCGCCACCGGCCTGGTCGCCGGCGACCAGATCCTCCTCGTCGACGGGACCACCGCCGGCCGTGATCTGCCCAGACTCCTTCGCGCGGGCGGCGAGCACCATCTCGTCGTCGCCCGCGGCGAGGAGCTCGTCACGGTCGCCTACCTCCCGCCGCCGCTCGCGCTCGACTTCGGCTACCTCCTCCTCGCGCTCGTCGGGCTCCTCTACCTCGGGATCGCGCTCTTCGCGCTCTGGCGCCCGGCCCGGAGCACTCTCTTCGCGCTCTGGTGCGCGGCATCGGCCGCGGTCTACCTCCTCTCCCCGGTCTTCCCTCTCGACGGCACGGGCCGGGCGCTCTACCTGCTCGAAGGGCTGGCCCGGGTCCTCCTGCCACCGCTGACCCTGCATCTGTTCCTCGCGCTCTCGGGCCTCCTCCAGGCGCGCGCCCGGATGCGCCGGCTGCGCCCCTTCCTCTACCTGCCCGCGGCGCTGCTCTTCGTCGCCCAGCTCGATCTCGCGCTCGCCGGGGGGCGGCATCTCGCCGTGACCTCGATCGCCCGGGCGATCGCGCTCCTCGACCGGTTCGAGCTCGGGCACCTCGGCTTCTGCTCGGCGCTGGCCGCCGCGGCGCTCTGGTGGGGCCTGCGGCGGCAGCGGCTGCCCTGGGAAGAGCGCCGGGTCCTGCAGTGGCTGGCGATCGGTGCCACCACCGGCTACCTGCCGTTCGCGCTCCTCTACGCCTTGCCGAAAGCCGCCGGCATCACCTGGCCGCCGCTCGTCGACTTGCTCACGATCCTGCCGCTCGGCTTCGTGCCGGTGGCGTTCGCCTGGGCGCTCCTGCGCTACCGCCTCTGGGACGTGGGCGTGCTCTTCCGGCAGGGGCTCGCCTACGGCGTGACGATCACCGGCGGCCTCGGGCTCTTCGCGCTGCTCGACCTGCTGATCCGGCGAGCCCTGCCCCCCGGCTGGCCGCTGTCGCACGACGTCGGCTCGTTCGCCGTCGCTCTCGGGATCGCGGCGCTCGTCGTGCCGACGCAGCGGCGCGTGAGCTCGCTCTTCGAGCGCCTGCACTACGGCCCCACCTGGCGCCGGCGGCGCGCCCTCGCCGAGCTCGGGCGCGAGCTGTTGCACGAGCGCGATCTCGACCGGCTCTCGCGGGTGCTCGTGGCCGAGCTCACCGACGCCTTCGAGCTCACCCACGCCGATCTCCTCCTCGTCGCCGACGACCGGCTCATGCCGGCCCTCAGCGGTGGCCAGAGCGCGATCTGCTCGCTCTGGGAGCTGCCGGAGCGGATCTGGGGGGAGCCGGTGCTGCCCCTGCCCCTCTCCGGGTTCGAGGGCGAAGGGACGACGCTCCTCGCGCTCGCGGAGGCGGGGTTCCGCTACGCCTTCCCGCTCTCGGTGCGGCGGCGCCCGATCGGTCTCCTGCTCGCCGGCCCGAAGGCGGACGGCGAACCGCTCAACAGCGAGGACCTCGAGATCACCCGCTCGCTGCTCGACCAGGCGGCGCTCGCCATCGAGAACGCCCGCCTCCTCGAGCAGGTGCAGGGCCAGCTCCAGCAGGTCACCGACCTGAAGCGGCGCAACGAAGGGATCATCGAGTCCTCGCCCGCGGGGATCGCCGTGCTCGACGAGGCGGGCGTCGTCCGCCAGGCCAACCTCGCCTTCGCCGAGCTCCTCGGCGTGCGGCGCGAGAGCCTGACGGGGCGGCCGCTCGCGTCCCTGCTGCCGATCGGCGAGCTGCCGCTGCCCGGGACCCCGCCGGCGATCGTGCCCTGGCGCCGCAGCGACGATGACGAACGCCAGCTCCAGGTCAGTGTGGCCGCGCTGCGCCGGGGACCGGAGCCGGGGGGCCGGATCCTCGTGGTGCAGGATCTGACCGAGCGGACCCGGCTCGAACAGGCACTCCAGGAGCAGGATCGGCTCGCCTCGCTCGGCCTGCTCGCCGCCGGCGTGGCGCACGAGGTGAACACGCCGCTGACCGGCATCTCGAGCTACGCCCAGATGCTGCTCGCCGACACCCCCGAGGACGATCCGCGCCACGCCCTGCTCCAGAAGGTCGAGCGGCAGACCTTCCGCGCCGCGCACATCGTCAACGGGCTGCTCGACTTCGCCCGGCAGCGCACGCACGAGCGCCGGGAGCTCGATCTGCGCCGGCTCGCCGAGGAGTGCCTCGATCTGCTGCGCGAACGCTTCTCCCGGCGCGCGATCCGGGTGGTCACCGAGCTCGATCCGGAGCCGGTGCGGATGATCGGTGACGAAGGCGAGCTCCAGCAGGTCGCGACCAACCTGCTGCTCAACGCCGTCGACGCGCTCGCCGAGGGGGGCACGATCACCGTCGCCGTCCACCGCGCCGGCGACCGGGCGCGGCTCGTGGTCACCGACACCGGCCCGGGCATCCTGCCCGAGCACCTCGGCCGGGTCTTCGACCCGCTCTTCACCACCCGTGCCGGCCAGGGCGGCACCGGCCTCGGCCTCGCGATCTCGCAGCAGATCGTGCTCCGGCACGGCGGCCGGATCGAGGTCGCCAGCCGGCCCGGCGAAGGCGCCCGCTTCACCGTCGACCTGCCCGCGGAGGCGGTGGCCGGCACCCGATGAACATCCTCATCGTCGACGACGAAGAGATCGTCCGCGACGCGCTGAGCGATCTCCTGCGGCGCGAGGGGTTCCACCCGCAGGCGGTGCGCACCGGCGAGGAGGCCCTCCTCCTGCTCGAGCGCGAGGAGGTCGACGTCATCCTGCTCGACATCATGCTCCCCGGCATGGGCGGCTTCGAGGTCCTGCGGCAGATCCGCAGCCGCGATCCCGACCAGGTCGTGATCGTCGTCACCGCCTACTCCTCGATCGAGGGGGCGATCACGGCGATGCGGGACGGCGCCTTCCACTACATCTCCAAGCCGTTCAAGAACGAGGAGGTCGTCCTCACCATCCGGCGCGGGCTCGAGCAGCGGCAGCTGACCGCCGAGAACCGCGCCCTGCGCGCCCAGCTCGGGCAGCGCTTCGGCATCGACAACCTCATCGGCAAGAGCGCGGCGATGCGGTCGGTCTACGACCTCGTGCGCCTCGCCGCGCCGAGCCGGAGCAACATCCTCGTGCTCGGCGAGAGCGGCACCGGCAAGGAGCTGGTGGCCAAGGCGATCCATCACCACAGCCACCGCGCCCGGGGCCCGTTCATCACCTTCAACTCCGGCTCGATGCCTCCCGATCTGCTCGAGAGCAACCTCTTCGGCCACGTGCGCGGCGCCTTCACCGGCGCGATCGCGAACAAGAAAGGGCTCTTCCAGCTCGCCGACGGCGGCTCGATCTTCTTCGACGAGATCGGCAACATCCCGCTCGAGACCCAGGCCAAGCTGCTGCGGGTGATCCAGGAGAAGGAGTTCATGCACGTCGGCGGCGTCGACGTGATTCGCGTCGACGTCCGGATCATCGCCGCCACGAACGCCGATCTCGAGGCACTCGTCCGGCAGGGCAGCTTCCGGGAGGATCTCTTCTACCGGCTCAACGTGATCACGATCCCGCTGCCCGCGCTCCGCGAGCGGCGGGAGGACATTCCGCTGCTCGCCCGCCACTTCCTCGCCCGCTATGCGGCGGAGAACGAGAAGCCGCTCCGGGAGATCTCTCCCGCCGCCATGGAGCTGCTGCTCGACTACCGCTGGCCGGGCAACGTGCGGGAGCTCGAGAACGCGATCGAGCGGGCGGTCGTCCTCTCCGAAGGGGAGACGCTCGACGTCGCGCTCCTGCCCGCCGCGCTGCGCCGCGCCCCCGAAGAGGCGGGGGCGCCGCCCCTGCCGCCGGAGGGCCTCTCGTTGCGCGAGGCGGTGACGACCTACGAACGGAAGCTCATCGTCCGGGCGCTGCACGCCGCCGGCGGGGTGCAGAAGCGGGCCGCCGAGCTGCTCCGGGTCAAGCCGACGACGCTGCACGAGATGATGAAGCGGCTCCAGATCCCCTCCGAGACCGGCCAGCAGCCACGCCCCGGCGCGCCGGAGTGAAGCCCCCGGCGGCAGCGCCGCCCGGATTGAACGCCGCCCGCGGATGGGCTATCCTTGGCGGTCCGCCGGGAACCTGAACCCGGCACCGCGCTCCCCGAGGATTCCGATGAAGAAGAACATCCATCCCCAGCTCCACCTCGTCACGGCCGTCTGCGCCTGCGGCAACACCTTCCAGACCCACTCTACGAAGAAGGATCTGCGCCTCGAGATCTGCAGCGCCTGCCACCCGTATTTCACCGGCAAGCAGAAGCTGATCGACACCGCGGGCCGCGTCGAGCGCTTCAACCGCCGCTACAACCGCACCACGGCCTGAGCCGCCGCGCGGCGGCCCCCCCGCCGGACGCCGCCCGCGCTCCCCCCAAGATGCGCGAGAAGCTCGAGCAGCTCGTCACCACCCACGCCGAGCTCACCGCCCGCCTCGCCTCTCCGGAGGTGCTGGGCGACCCGCGTCTCTACCGCGAGACGAGCAAGGCGCTCGCCGAGATCGCTCGCGCCGTCGAGCTCTACCGCGATCTCGGACGGGTCGAGCGCGAGCTCGCCGAAGCCACCGAGCTCGCCGGCCAGGGCGCGGGGGAGCCGGAGCTCGCGGCGCTCGCCGCCGACGAGGCGACGCGGCTCGCCAGCCGGCGGGAGGAGCTCCTCGCCGAGCTGCGCCGCGAGCTCGCCCCGAAGGATCCGAACGACGGCCGCAACGTGGTGCTCGAGATCCGCGCCGGCACCGGCGGCGACGAGGCCTCGCTCTTCGCCGCCGAGCTCTTCCGCATGTACAGCCGCTACGCCGACCGGCAGGGGTGGCGGGTGGAGCTGATCGACCTCTCGGAGTCCGAGGCCGGCGGGATCAAGGAGCTCGCGGCGATCGTCGAGGGCGAAGGGGCGTACAGCCGCCTCAAGTACGAAGGGGGGATCCACCGCGTGCAGCGCGTGCCGGTCACCGAGGCCTCGGGGCGGATCCATACCTCGGCCGCCACGGTCGCCGTGTTGCCGGAGGCCGAAGAGGTCGAGGTCGAGGTGCAGGAGCGCGATCTGCGGGTCGACACCTACTGCGCCTCGGGACCCGGCGGACAGGGGGTGAACACGACCTACTCGGCGGTGCGTCTCACCCACCTGCCGACCGGGCTCGTCGTCACCTGCCAGGACGAGCGCAGCCAGATCAAGAACAAGGCCAAGGCGTTGCGGGTGCTCCGGGCCCGACTCTTCGAGCTCGAGCGCGAACGGGCCGACGCCCACCTCGCGAGCGAACGCCGGCGGATGGTCGGCAGCGGCGACCGCTCCGAGAAGATCCGCACCTACAACTATCCGCAGAACCGGGTCACCGACCACCGGATCGGCCTCACCCTTCACCAGCTCCCGGCGATCCTCGAGGGAGATCTCGACCCCCTGCTCCGGCCGCTCGCCGAGCACTTCCAGGCCCAGCGGATCGAAGAGGCGGCGCGCGGCGCCGTCTCCTGACCGCCCGGCGCCGCGCCGCTGGGCCGTGGCCGCCACCCGCCACCCGGCAACCCTCCGCGTCGGCGACCTCCTCCGCGAAGGCCAGGCGCGGCTCGCCGCGGCCGGCCTCCCCCGCCGCGAGGCCGCGCTCCTGCTCGCCCGCCTGCTCGCGACCGGCGAAGCCCAGCTCCTCGCCCGCGACCAGGAACCCGCTCCCGCCGCCCTCGTGGCCCGCTACCGGGAGTGGCTCGCCCGGCGCGCCGGGGGCGAACCGGTCGCCTATCTGTTCGGCGAGCGCGAGTTCTACGGGCGGCCGTTCGCGGTCGACTCGCGGGTGCTCGTGCCGCGGCCCGAGACCGAGCTGCTCGTCGAGACCGCTCTCGGGCTGCCGCTGCCGCCCCGGCCGGGCATCCTCGACATCGGCACCGGCTCGGGCTGCCTCGCGGTGACGCTCGCCGCCGAGCTGCCCGCGGCCCGCCTGCTCGCCACCGACCGCTCCCCCGCGGCGCTCGCGGTGGCCTGCCGCAACGCCCGGCGCCACCAGGTCGCGGCGCGGATCCGGTTCGTGGCGGCCGATCTCGCCGCGCCGATCGCCCTCGCCCCGTTCGCGCTCGTCGTCGCGAACCCGCCCTACATCGACCCCGCCGAGTGGGACGACCTTCCGGCCACGGTGCGCGACTTCGAACCCCGGTCGGCGCTGCTCGCCCCCGGCCATGGGCTCGCGCTCTGGCTGCGGCTCCTCTCCGAGACCGGCCCACGGCTCGCTCCCGGCGCCTGGGTCGCAGGCGAGATCGGAGCCGGGCAGCTCCCGGCCCTCGCCGCGGCGGCCGCGCGCTCGCCGCTCGACCTCGTGCGCACCGTCGACGATTTGGCCGGGATCCCGCGAGTTGTGGTATTCAGGCGGCGGCAGCCGTAGGGCCGCCCGAGAGAGAAGAATGGACAGATTCCGTATCGTCGGCCCCTCCACCCTGCGCGGCACGGTTCGCGCGAGCGGGGCGAAGAACGCCGCCCTCCCGGCCCTCGCCGCGACCCTGCTCACCGATGAGCCGGTCCTGCTGCAGCGGGTACCCCGGGTACGGGACATCACCACCCTGCGGCGACTGCTCGCTCACCTCGGGCAGGGCTCGAGCGAAGAGGCTGGGGATCGGCTCCGCTTCGCACCCGAGGGCAACGCGAGCCCCGGCGATGCCCCCTACGAGCTGGTCAAGACGATGCGCGCCAGCGTCCTCGTGCTCGGGCCGCTGCTCGCCCGGCGGGGACACGCTCGGGTCTCGCTGCCGGGCGGCTGCGCGATCGGGGTGCGGCCGATCGATCAGCACCTCGCCGGACTCGAGGCGCTCGGCGCCCGCGTCGCGCTCGATCACGGCTACGTCGACGTCGCCGCTCCCCGCCTCACCGGCACCCGGTTCCGCTTCGCGACCGTCACGGTCACCGGCACCGAGAACCTGCTCATGGCCGCGGTGCTCGCCCGCGGCACCACGGTGCTGGAGAACTGCGCCCGCGAGCCCGAGGTGAGCGACCTCGCCCGGCTGCTCGTCGCCATGGGGGCCAGGATCGAAGGGATCGGCTCCTCGACCCTCGTCGTGGAAGGGGTCGCCGGGCTGCACGGTGCCGAACACGCGGTGATCGCCGACCGGATCGAAGCCGGGACCTACCTCGTCGGCGCCGCGCTCACCGGCGGTGACGTGACGGTCGCCGACCTCGCGCCCGGCGATCTCGGCGCCCTCCTCGAAGCGCTCGCGGCCACCGGCAGCGAGGTCGGCGCCGAGGAGGGGGGCGTGCGGGTGCGACGCTCCGGCGAGCTGCTCCCCTGCGATCTCGCGACGGCGCCGTTCCCCGGCTTTCCGACCGACCTGCAAGCCCAGTTCATGGCGCTCATGACCCAGGCTGCGGGCGACTCCACGATCCGCGAGACGATCTTCGAGAACCGCTTCCAGCACGCCGCCGAGCTCGGACGGATGGGAGCGGAGATCCGGCTCGAAGGGGCGGTCGCCCACGTCCGCGGCCCGCGCCCGCTTTCCGGAACCACGGTCATGGCCACGGACCTGCGCGCCTCGGCGAGCCTCGTGCTCGCCGCGCTCGTGGCCGAGGGCGTCACCCAGGTCGAGAGGATCTATCACCTCGACCGCGGCTACGAACGGATGGAGGAGAAGCTCCGCACGCTCGGCGCCACGGTCGAACGGCTCGGCGACGACGAGAAGAGCCCGGGCGGCAGCGCCCCGGGAGGAGGAGGCATCCGATGAGCGAAAGCTGCGTCTTCTGCCGGATCGCCCGGGGCGAGATCCCCGCCAGCCTCGTCTACGAAGACGACGAGGTGATCGGCTTCCACGACCTCGCTCCGCAGGCGCCCGTCCACGTGCTCCTGATCCCCCGCCGTCACGTCGCGACGCTCCTGGAGACCGGACCCGGCGACGTCGAGCTCCTCGGCCGCCTCCAGCGCGCCGCGGTGGCGACCGCCGAAAAGCTCGGCCTCGACCGCGACGGCTTCCGACTGGTCACCAACTGCCTCGCCGGGGCGGGACAGACCGTCTTCCACCTCCACGTCCACCTCCTCGGAGGCCGCCTCCTCGGCTGGCCGCCGGGATGATCTGGCTGCTCGCCGCGCTGGCGATCGCCGCGCCGCCGGCGGATCCCCGGCCACCGCTCGCCGAAGCCCTCTGGCACGGCGAGGCCGAGGTGGCCCTTCGCCTCACCCACGCGGCCCGCGCCGCGGATCCGGCCGCCGCCGCCGATCTCGGGATCCGCTTCGCCGAAGGCCACCTGCTCGCTCGGCAGGGTGAGACCGCGGCTGCGATCGCAGCGTTCACCCTGGTGCGCACCGAAACCCCGGCGCTCGCCCCAACCGTCGACCTGCGCCTCGCCGCCCTCGCTCTCGACGCCGGCGACGCCGGAGGCGCGGCTTCCACCCTCGTCGACCTCCTGCTCGCCCCCGAGCCGTTGCCCCGTCCGCTGCGCCGGGAAGCAGAAGGGCTCCTCCGCCGCGCCGCGCAGCGGCCCGGGGGATGCGGACCGGTGATCCGGGCCCCTTCGAACCCTCCCGAGGGCGCCGCGCGGCGGGCGGTCGCGCTCCTCGCCACCGACTGCCTGCGCGCCGCCGGGCGCCTGCCGGAGGCGGGTGTCCGCTGGCAGGAGCTCCTCGCCGCCGACTCCGGGGACCGGATCGCGAACGAAATCGTCGACCGCTGGGTCGAGCTCGAGGAACGTGGCCGCGCCCTGCCCGTGCTGCCGGATCGTCTCGCCGGCGAGGCGTTCGCCCGCCACCGCGATTTCGATCGGGCGCTCCCCCGGCTCGAGCGCGCCCTCGCCGCAGGCGACCCCTCGGGCGAGCTCGCCTGGTCCCTGGCGCGCGCCCGTTTCTGGAAAGGCGACTACGCGGCAGCCGCCGAGGCTCTCGCCGGCTGGAATCCTCCCGGCCTCCCGGCGGAACGGCAGGCGGAAGCCCGCCACCTCGAAGCGAGGGCGCGAGAGCTCGCCGGGGACGAGGAGGGTGCCCGGCAGGCCTTCCGGCGTGCTGCCGCCGCCGCGCCGCGCAGCAGCTGGGCGGCGGCGGCCCGGTTCTCACTCCTGCGCCTCGAGTGGGACGCCGGCCGGGAGCGCGAAGCGCTCGCCACCCTCGCCGAGCTCGAGCGCAACCATCCACCGGCGAGCACCCGGGCGCGCGCCCTCCTCTTCCTCGCCGCCGCCGACCTCGCCGCTGGCCGCGCCGACCGAGCGGCCGGCTGGCTCGAACGAGCCCGGGCCACCCGCTGGCTCGCCCCCGTGGAGATCTCCTACTGGACCGGCCGCCAGCGAGAGGCAGCCGGCCGCTGGCCCGAGGCCGCCGGTGCCTACGCCGAGGCGATCTGGTCGGCGCCGCTCCACCCGCTCGCTCTCGCCGCCGGCGAGCGGCTCCGGGGTGCCCCCCGGCTCACGGTCGCCGCCCGGCGGGCGCTGTCGCGCGCCGAGGCCAGGCGGGCGTGGGCGCTGGCCCGAGGGCTCGGCGACGAGGCGGAATCGGCGCACGCCGCCCGGCGCCTCGGCGCCAGCCCCCCTCGCGACACCCCGCTGCGTCCGGTGGCCTCCTGGCCGCTCTGGCGCTCGCCGCGGCGGGATGCCACCACCCTCCTGCTCGGCCTCGGCTTCTGGCGCGAGGGCGCGAACGCCGCCGCGGCCCACTTCCCCGCCCGCGATCCCGGCCTCGCGCTCACGGCGATCGCACGGCTCGCGACGGCCGGGGCGAACCGTCAGGCGCTCGCGCTCGCCGAGGGAGTCGCCGCCGGTCGCGGCCTGAACGAACCGCTCTGGGAACCGGCGCTGCGGCGGGCCCTCGCTCCGAACCCGTACCCCGAGATCGTGGCTGCCGCCGCGGCCCGCCACGGCATCGAGGCCGCCTTTCTCCTCGCGATCGTGCGCGAGGAGAGCCGTTTCGACGCGGAGGCGTTCTCCCCCGCCGGCGCCCGGGGCCTCGCGCAGTTCGTGCTCCCCACCGCGCGGCGGGTCGCGGCCGGGCTCGGGCGCCCCCCGCTGCGCGCCGCGGAGCTCGACCGGCCCGAAGTCGCGCTCGACCTCGCCGCCGCGCACCTGGCCGACCTCGCCCGGCGCTACGACGGCAACCTGGGCGCTGTCGCGGCCGCCTACAACGCCGGCGAGGCGCAGGCCGACCGGTGGCTCGCCGGGCTCCGCGGCCACGACGTACCCGAGCTGCTCACGCGCATCGGTTTCCGGGAGACGCGCGCCTACGTGGCCCGGGTCCTCACCTCGCTGCAGCGGTACCGGGAAAGCGCCCCCGAGCCGGCTCCCGGACCGCCCCCACCCCGGGACTGGCGCGGCTCCCCGGGGACGTGATACGTTCGCGCGCGGTGCTCCCGCCGGATGAGGTCCCGACCGCAACGGACCCGGCCACCGCGAACGAGGTGAAGCCGGCTCGCATCCTCCTGCCATCGCCGATCGGCAACCTCGGGATCGAGTTGCGCGGCTCCGCGCTCACGCGGATCGCGCTCTCCCCCGCGCCACGCGAGCGCCGGCAGTACGTACCGCTGGCGAAGATGGAGGAGAGCGAGCTCCTCGACGAGGTGATCGGGCGGCTTTCGGAGTACCTTGCGGGCGTCCGCACCCAGCTCGAGCTGGAGTACGACCTCGGCCCTTCCGGGGTCGACGCCTTCGCGCGCCGGGTGCTCCGGGAGACGACGCGGATCCCGTTCGGCCGGACCCGCACCTACAAGGAGGTCGCCACCGCCGTCGGCCGCCCGACGGCCTACCGGCAGGTGGTCGCGATCCTGCTCGCCAACCCGCTCCCAATCGTGCTTCCCTGTCACCGGGTGATCCCCGGCAAGGCCGGAATCGGCGGCTACGTCGGCGGCGAGGCGAAGAAGCGCTGGCTCCTGCGGCTCGAGCGCAACTACCAGCCCCCGGCCGCCTGAGCCAGCGCGTTCACGCGCCGTTTCACTCCTCTTCGAGCTGCAGATCCAGGACGACCGCCTCGCCCGGAGCGGCGGTGAACTCCTTCCTGAGGCTCTCGTACCCCGGCCGGACGATCTCGAGCCGGTGCCTGCCGGCGTCGACGAGCAGGCTCGAGTGGAGGCGTGCGAGATCTTCGCCGGTGCCGAGGAAACGGCCGTCGAGATAGACCGAGGCGTCCGGAGGCACGACCCGCAGCTGCAGGCGACCCGGCTCGCCGCGGGCGTCGAGAACCTCGGAAGGGGTCGCCGGCTCCGCCCCGGGCTCGTAGCCCGACTCGCGTCGCGTGCGCCACGCCTCCTCACGCTCTCCCTGCACCGCGCCGGCCGCCGTCGCGGCTTCCCGATCCCGGCGAAGCCGCTCCTCCCGGCGCTCCACGGATTTCGACGGGAGATCTTCCGGCCGGACCGATTCACCCGGGACCATCCGGTCGTTGAAGTCGAGCTTCACCCCCGACCGCACGGTCACCTGATGAGCGACCGTCCTGTACCCGTCGAGATAGAAGACGAGGTCGTAGGTTCCCGGTTCGAGCCAGAGGTAGTCCGGGAAGCCGTCGTAGTCGTCGCACACCCCGAGGTACTGGCCGTCGAGGTAGACGTGCGCCCGCTCGGGGCTGACATCGAGGTCGAGCGCTCCGAGTCCCAGCGCCTGCGCCTGCTGCACCCCCGTGGGATAGAGAAACCAGTCGTTCCAGTAGTTGAAGTACGGCCAGCCCAGGTAGACACCGTAGTGCCAGAGGGGCCAGTAGGCCGAGTACGAGAAGCGAACGCCAGGACGGGGATGCGGCCGGTAGCCCGGCCGGCGATACCGCGAATCCCGGTAGTGGCGGGAATCCCCGCGAGGGCGCGACGAGGAAACCGTGTCTCCCCCTCCCCGCGAAGAGGAGCGGTGCGTGACGGCGGCTTCGCTCGGTCCGGACGGCGGCACCCGGGTCGCCGAGCGCGCCGTGGCGGACGCCCCGCGCCCACCCTCCCGGCTACCTCCCGGTGCCGTGCGGGTCTCGGCAGCGGCGGCCGTCGCCAGCCCCGCTCCAAGCAGGAGCGCGAACAGGATGGGACGCCACTCAGTCCAACCCCAGGAAAGTCCTCTCGTCTTCATCGCTGCCCTCCTCTTCCCGCCCCGCTCCGAGCTCGCGCCAACCGCGCTGGAGCCCCTCGATGTAATGGAACCGGAAAACCGATTCCCAGAGCCGGGGCGTGCTCACCGGGAGAAATTGCAAGGCCCGGGCCAACCGTTCGCGCAGCCGGTGTGCCCGCCGTGACGGGAGCGGCGGTGGCCCCCCTTCCCCCAGACCGACGAACCCGCCGAGCTCCGGATGGAGCCGCCGGAAGACGACCGCGCAGTAGCCGGCCCGCTCCTGCCGCCGGGCGAAGCGGTCGAGGTCGGTCGGGTGGTCGTGCGCCACCCGCGCCCGCGCCTCGTAGACGATCCGCAGACCATGCCGCGTGAGCCGCCACGCGACCTCGATGTCCTCCCACGCCGCATAGGGGAAGCGCAGGTCGAACGGCTCGGCGAGGAGCAGCGCCCGGGAGAGCGAGAGGTTCGAGGTGTAGAAGAAGTTGAACGGCACCTGCTCGGGGTCGGAGATGAGCCCGAACCCGAACTGCAGCCCCTGTTCGTTGAGGTAGTCGAGCAGCGGGGTGCGCCGGAGGCGGGGGTGCCAGTCGGTGCGCCCGATCACCGCGAGCTCGGGAGCGGCCCCGCGCGCCCGCCACGCCCGCTCGTGCCAGGCGAGCCAGTCCGCGTCGGGGACGGTGTCGTCCCCCAGAAAGGCCACCCGCTCCCCCCGGGCCGCCGCCACCCCGGCGTTCCGCGCCGCCGCCGGCCCCCGGTTCGGCTGGCGGAGGCGGGTGAGGGGGTAGGGGGGCTGAAAACCGGCGAGCCACTCGGCGGTGCCGTCACTCGACCCGTCGTCGACCACCACCACCTCGAACGGCGGCGGGTTCGCCTGGGCGCCGAGCGCCGCGAGCACCTCCCGCAGCACCTCGAGCCGGTCGAAGGTCGGGATGACGATCGAAAAGAGCGGGGGCTCCTCCCCGCCGGCGCCGCTCACCTGCACTCCATGATCTCCTCGAGCCGGGCCTCGACCAGGGGGAGCCCCGCGGGCAGCGCGGCCCGGAAGCCGGGCCGGGCGAAGAGCTCGGCATCGCCCGGATAGGTCGGCACGAGGTAGAGGGGGAAGCGGGCGAAGTAGTCGGCGTCGCTGCGGCGGCGGCGCGCCTGGATCTGCCGGCGCTTCTCGGCGGTGGCGTCGAGCTGCGCGAGGAAGAACGAGAGTGCCCGGAGCTGGGCGACGCTCCGCGGCTCGCCGAGCCAGAGGCCCGCGCCCCCATCCCCCTCCCCGGCGAGGAGCGCCCGCACCGGCGGGGGCAGCCCGCCGGCCCTCCCGAGGAGGTGCAGCGCCCGGCGCCGCAGCCACGCCCGGCCGCGACGGGCGAGCCGGCGCGGTGCGCTCGCGCCAGCTCCGGCCGGAGGGCCGGCCGCGACGGCGACCGCGCCGCCGGGGGCATACGGATCGATCGTGAGCGTCTCGCCGCCGGCGTTCCCCTCCACCAGCAGGGTCTGCGTGCGGGAGAGGAAGGTGAGGAGGATCGCCGGCAGGAGCCGCTCCCACCACTCCGGCTCGAGGTTCTTGTAGACGGTCAGGAGCGCGTTGCGCTCGAAGAGGAGCCCCCGGTTGTAGTTGCCGAGGCGATCGCTCGTGGCGCTCGCGCGATGATGGGCGACCGCTCCCGGCGCCGCCAGCACCCGTTCGCCTCCCGACCAGAGCCGCCAGCCGAGGTCCACGTCCTCGAAGTAGGCGAAGTAGTCGGGGTCGAAGGCGCCGGCGGCGAAGAACGCCTCCCGGCGCACCAGCATGTTGCCGCCGCAGGCGAACGGCAGCTCCTCGCCCGGCGCCGGGATGCGGGCGGCCCCGAGCGGGCGGCGGAAGTCGAGCTGGAAGGCGTGCCCGTCGAAGGTGAGCAGCCCGCGCCCGAAATCGAGCCGCTCCCCCTCCCAGTCGACGATCAGCCCCGAGACCGCGGCGACGTCGGCCGGCGCCGTGCCGAGGCTCTCGACGAGGGTACCCAGCCAGCCGGGCCGCGGCCGCATGTCGTTGTTGAGCAGCGCGAGGGCGCCGTACCGGGCCGCGCCGGCGAGCCGGAGGTTGCCGCGGCAGAAGCCGACGTTCTCCGGGCTCTCGTGGAGCCGCACCCCGGGGTGCTCGCGCCGGAGCCAGTCGGCGGTCCCGTCGCGCGAGCCGTTGTCGAGCACGAGGATCTCCCACGGCACCCCGGGGGGCTCCTGCGCGGCGAGCGCCTCGAGGCAGGTCGCGAGGTGCTCGCGCCCGTTCCACGAGAGGAGCAGGACGGAGACGCCGTCGAGCCGGCTCATCCCCCCATCTCCGTACGGAGTCGGTCGAGCCAGCGCCGGAGGCGGAAGCCGAAGCGGTCGGCGGGAGCCCCGGTGGGCGGCCGGAAGGCGAACCGCTCCTTCGTCGGATCGCTCCGCGGCGAGCGGAGGAACCGGACGAGCGGGGCGAGCGCGCGTTCCCAGCCGAACGCCGCCGCGAGCCGCTCCCCGCGCTCGCGCCGGGCCGCCACCTCCGGCCCGCCCGCGAGCACCTCGGCGAGCGCCGCGGCGAGCGTCGCTTCGTCTCCGCACGGCACCACCCACCCCGCCCGCGCCTCGCTCACCATCCGGGCGATCGCGCCGCCCTCGCTCACCACGACCGGGCAGCCGACGGCGAGCGCTTCGAGGAAACGGGTGCGGAGCGCGAGCCGGGTCTCGAGCGTCGGGTGGTGCGGAGCGACCAGGAGGTCGGCGTCGCGGAGCAGGTCGTAGCGCCGCTCGGCGGCGATCCAGTCGAGCATCCGGACCCGCCCCCCCCACCAGCCGCGCCGCCGGCAGTCGGCCTCGACCTCGGCGAAGAGCCGCTGCGGGGTCCCTTCCGGGTTGGGGTTGCGCACCAGCCAGAGCGTCCAGTCGTGCCCCTCCAGCCGGGCGAGCGCCGCCATCAGGGTGAACGGGTCGTACCAGTCGTAGAGCCCCCCGAAGAGGAGATGCCGCTCCCCCGGCCGGCACGCAGGGAGCACCGGACGATGAGCAGGCAGCGTCGCGGGGAGGCCGAACGGCACCGTGTCGACGAGCGCGCGCAGATCGGAGTCGGCTCCGAGCCGCTCGGGGTTCACCCGGCCGAGCGCGGTGAGAAAGCCGAGGTAGTAGAGCCGCTGCTCTTCCGAGGAGCAGAGGAAGAAGTCGCCGCGAGCCATCTGGAGGACCCAGGTGGTGTGGTCGTTGCGGTACGGGTCGAGACCGAGGGTCGCCGTGTAGTGGAGGTTCTCCACGAGCCACGGGTCGTAGAGGTCGATCGCCACCGGCAGCGCCGGCGCGGCCAGCAGGAGGTCGTTGGCGAGCTGCCCCTGCGCCACCGCCGCGGCGCAGTCGCGCACCAGCTCGGGGAGCGGCGCGCTGCCGAACGGCCGGACGGCCTCCGGAGCGAGCCCCGCCGCGGCGCTCTCCTCCCGGCTCGCCGGCGAGATCAGGACCGTCTCGAAACCCGCGGCGGGCAGGCGCCGGGCGAGCTCCAGGTAGCGGATGCCGATCCCCGCCATGCGCGGGCGCACCGGCTCGCTCGAAAGCAGCGCGATCCGGCTCACCGCCCGCGCCGCGTCAGCCAGCGGTGCACGCGCCAGGCCCGCGTCGCCTCCATGCTCGCGATGAGGCCGTTGAGCCGCTCGATCTCGGCGTAGGTGCGCGCGAGCGCCGTGTGGAGCGCCTTCTCCTCGGCCCAGAGCCGCTCGAGCTCGCTGCCGCGCTCCGCCGCCGCCGTCGCGAACCGTTCCTGCTCCGCGCGCAGCGCCACCACCTCGCCGTGGAGACGGTGCTCCGCGGCCCGCGCCTCGCCGGCCTCGCGGGCGAGATCGCACTCGCCTGCCCGCGCCGCGTCCCGTTCCCCGGCAAGCGCCACCGTCTCGGCGCGGAGGCGTGCAATCAGCCGCGCCAGGAGAGCCGGGGTTAGCCGCTCCCGGTGGCGGGCGATCACCCGCTCCTTGACCGCGAGGAAGTCGGCCCGCGCGGCGGGGCTCTCGCCGAAGATCTGCCCGCTGCCCCGGAAATGCCGGTATTCGCAGGTGACGCGGGCGAGATGGTGGAAGCGGGCCAGCCCGCTCAGCCGGATGAGCAGCTCCCAATCCTCGAAGAACGGCAGCTCCTCGTCGATCGGTCCGGCGGCGCGGAGGAGCTCCCGCTCGGTGAGGAGGGTGTTGAACGGGATGTAGTTGTCGAGGAGCAGGAGATCGGGATCGAACTCCCGGCTGTACGGCACCCGCCGCTCGACCTGCCGCCAGCCCCCGGCGGGCGCGAGCTCGTAGACGCCGACCGCCGCGTCGGTGTAGGCGACGCGGACGCCCGTGCCGGCATGGAGCCCGGCCAGCACCTCGTAATGCTCGGGCTCGACGAGGTCGTCGTCGTCGAGGAAGGCGACATGGCTCCCGGTAGCCGCCGCGATCCCCTCGTTCGCCGCCCCGCCCCGGCCGCGGCGCGCGGCGAGGTCGCGCCGCCGCACCGGGAACGGGAGATCGCCCGGCAGCTCGGGCGGGGGGCCGCCGTCGTTGACCAGCACCAGCTCGAGCCGCGGATACCGGCTTGCCGCGAGGCTCGCGAGCGCTTCGGCGAGCAGCGCGGGGCGATCCACGGTGCGCACGACCACCGAGATCGCCGGCCACTCCCGCACTGCGGCCGGCTCGCGCTCCGCGCCGAGCGCGGCGGCGAGCGCCCGGGGTCCACGGGTGCGGAAGTCGGCGACCTCGAGCTCCCGGTACGCCTCGGCGGCCACGATCTCCGGCGCGAGCGTGAGGGTCCGGAAGCGCCGCAGCCCCAAGGCCGCATCGAGGTACGGGTGGCGCGCTTCCTGACTGGCGTAGGCCGCCATCGCCTCCTCGATCGCGCCGAGCTCACCGCTGACGTCGACGAGCAGGTCGGGCACCAGCGGGCCGTTGACCTCGTAGGCGAGGATGCGGGTGGCGCGCAGGCTCGCGAGGAGCGGATCCCCCTCCGGCAGCGATGCGAGCAGCCGGTGGAGCGCGGCGAACGCCGCCCGGTGATCGGCGGAGAGCTCCGCCGGCGAGGGCACGAGCAGCAGATCCGGCGGCGCGGCCGCGAGCAGCTCCCGCAGCGCTTCGGAGAGCTCGGACAGGTACGCCTCGAGGTGCCCGTCGGGAAAGTCGAGGTGGGTGATCTCCTCGATGCCGAGCGGCACCGCCGCGCGAGCCGCCTCGGCGCGCCGCCGCGCGGCGTAGGCCCGCCGGTCGTCGACCGGTTCGACACCCCCGCTGCCATCGGTGAGGAAGGCGACCCGCACCTGCGTGCGGCCAGCCGCGCGCAGGCGGGCGAGCAGGCCGCCACAGCCGAGCGCTTCGTCGTCGGGGTGCGGCGCGAGGACGAGCGTTCGCTCGCTCGCGATCTCGGCGGGGACTCCCGGCGGCGTGTCGACGGAGCGCATCCCGGATCACTCCCCTCGACGACCCGTTTTCGTTCGGCCGACGCGTGCGGATCTCTCTGCAGCGGGGCTCACGCCGCCGATTCTAGCCGCGATTCCGCAGAGCCACGGTCCGAGAAGGAGGAGGAGCCCGGCGGCGCTCAGCGCGAGCCCGGCACCGATGCCGTGCGGGCGGTAGCGGAGCTCGACCCGCCCGGCACCCGCCGGCACGTCGACGCCGAGCAACAGCTCCCCTTCGCGTTCGACCGGCACCTCCCGCCCGTCCACCCGGGCGCGCCAGCCTCGGTCCCAGCACTCCGCGACGACGAGCCGGCGGGCCGGAGCCGAGGCGGCCGCGCCGATCTCCCAGTGGCCGGGCTCACGCTGGCGCACTTCCGCGGCCTCGCCATCCTCCCAGCGGACGAGCGGCAACGCGCCCGGCCGCTCCCAGACCCGGGCGTCCTCGCCGTCGAAAGCCAGCCGCCACTCCGGCCGGAGCGCCGCCGCGCCGGGCTCGGCGACCACCCAGCGGATCCCGAGGCGGTCGAGCCAGGGGGAGTCCCAGTCGCGCACCGGCAGGTGGTAGACGGGATCGTCGGCGCCGGCGAGCTCCGCGTAGACCCGTTCGAACCGTCGCAGCTTGACCGGATCGTCACCCCGCAGGTCGGCGAGGCCGTAGACCATCGCGGCGTTCGGGTGGAACGCGCTGCCGGCGCCCACGAGCCGCCCCTCCTGCCCGGCGAGGAAGGCGACTGCCGGCGTCTCCGGGTAGAGCGCGTGTGCCGGCAGCGCGGGAGCGATCGGCGCGTGGGCGAAGGCGAGATCGATCGCCGCGAAGAGCGCGAGGAGCGGGAGCAGCCGGCGCCGCTGAGCCCGCTCCAGCCACCGCCCCGCGAACAGGAGCGCCACCCCGAGGCCGAACGCCACCGTCCAGGCGAGCTGGCTCCTCACCAGCCCCCGCTGCGTCCACTCCCTGCCGAAGGCGAGCCAGCTCGCCGCGAGCGCGAGCCCAACCGTTGCGGTGGCGATTCCGAGCGAGCGGCCCGGGCGGCGTTCAGCCCACTCCGTCGCCCCGCGCACGGCGAGCAGCGCCAGGACCAGCTCGACGCCGAACTTCAGGTAGTGATGGATCCCGCGGCCGATGAGCGGCAGGGCGAGGAGGAGCTGCCGCGCGCCCGGCAGGTGATACGCCCCCGCCAGCGCCGCCAGCCCGACGAGCGCGAACGCCCGGAGCCGCCGGTCGCGCCGTGCCACGGGGAGCGCGGCGAGCGCGAGCAGGAGCGGGATCGCCCCCACGTAGACCCCGGTCGCGATGTCGTTGTACGGCCCCCACCAGGTCCCCATCCCGGCGTCTCCCAGCCCGTCGGGAAGCACGAAACGCGACCAGAGGAGGAGCAGGGTGCCGAACCCCGGCGGCGGCGAGGAGAGCCGCACGAGCCACTTGCCGCTCTCGCGCAGGGTGAGGAAGAGGGGCAGGATGGCGACCGCTGCGAGCAGCGCCCCTGCCGCCCAACCCCCGAGGAACTCGGCCCAGGTGCGGGCGGCCTGCCCCGGCTCGACGCGACGCCCGAGCAGGTAGAGCGTGGCGAGCAGCCCCGTGAAGACCGCCGTCTCCGGATGCCCGGAGAGGAGCATGAGCCCGGCCACCACCGCGAGCGGACGCCAGCCGCCGTGCCGCGCGGCGAGCCGCTCGGTGGCGAGCAGCGCCCACGGCACGAGCATGAGGGCGTTGCCCATCGGGAAGAGGAGGAAACCCGCGGGCATCCCGGAGAGAGGAAAGACCACCGCGGCAAGCGCCGCCGCACCCCGCCGGGTACCGAGGGCGCGGGCGAGGAGGTACGCCCCGCTGCCGCCGATCGCCACCCGCAGCCAGGGGAGAAGCAGGAGCCCGAGCCGCAGCGGCAGGACGGCGAAGAGGAGGTGGAGCGGAAAGAGCGGCGCCCCCTGTCCGTTGCTCCAGTACGGCGCCCCCGCGAACTGGTGCGGGTTCCAGAAGGGGAACCGGCCGTGCCGCCACTCCCGGCGCTGGAAGAGGAGCCACGGCTCGATCTGGTGCGTGACGTCGCGGAGGTTCTCGTTGCCGCTGGCCGGATCGAGCACCCCCTGCCAGGGTGCGCTCGCGCCGAGGCTCGCCGCCGGACTCGGCACGCCGTCGGGTAGAGTGAGCGCCGGCGCGAGCAGGGCGATCCCCGCGAGCCCGGCGGCGAGCCAGCCCCAGGCACCATCGCGCCGCCGCAGGAGGGGTGGCGCCCCGAGAGCGAGGACGAGCAGGAGCAGGAGCAGCGGGTTCACGGCCGGCACGTCTGTCTCTCGACGATCTCGTTCCCTTTCCGGAACCGGACGAACGGCGACGTGCCGTCAGTCGCCCGTTCCGTTCGGAGTCTCCACACCGGGCGGGACGGCGCGCGGCCGGCGCCGACCCTCCTCTCGCCAGGCGCGCCAGCGCAACGCGAGCACGTCGAGGAGCATGTTCAGGCTGTCGCGAACCGGATGGACGCGCGAGCCCGCCGAGTCCGCCCAGCGCACCCCGACCTCGGCGATCCGGAGGCCGCGGCGCTGCGCCAGCCAGAGCAGCTCGACGTCGAAGGCGAAGCGCTCGATCCGCAGCGCGGCGAACAGCTCGCGCGCCACCTCTCCCCGCAGCAGCTTGAAGCCGCACTGCGTGTCGCGAAAGCTCGCGAGGCCGACGAGGCGCAGGATGCGGTTGAAGACCCGCCCCATCCATTCCCGGAAGCGGGGCTGCCGCACCGTGATCTCGGAGGCCGCGATGCTGCGGCTGCCGATGACGATCTCGCTCCCGGCGAGCTGCTCTTCGAGCCGCTCGACCTCTTCGATCGGGGTGGAGAGATCGGCGTCGCAGAGCAGCACCCGCGCTCCCCGGCTCACCGCCACGCCGGCCCCGAGCGCCGCCCCCTTGCCGCGATTCTCGGGAAGGCGGACGAGGCGGACCCCGCGCTCCGCGAAGGCTGCGGCCACGGCGGCGGTATCGTCCCCGCTCCCGTCGTCGACGACGATGACCTCCGACGGCTCCGCACGGGTGGCCAGATAGGCCAGCACCCTCTCCAGGCTCGGCCCCAGGCGCGCTCCTTCGTTGAAGGCGGGTATCACCACGGAGAGCTTCACGTGCGGGGTATTCTACGTGCTGACGCGGCCTTCTCCGGGCCGCGGGAGGTCGCCGACCCCGATGTGTCCACCCGAGGAACAGACCGAGCCGGCACTCTCCTCGCGCTGGCGCAGCATCGCCGGAAGGCAGGGAACGATCCTTCCTCCGCACGGTCCGGACCTCGACGCCGCGCTGGCCACACCCCCGCTCTCCGCCATCGCCTGGCAACGGGCAGCCGATGCTGCCGCCGGACCGCTCGCGTTCGCCCTGCTCGCTCTCGACGGCGCCACGCCCGCCAGCGCGGCGGCCCGGATCGCGGCCGCGGCGGCAGCGCTCACGGCGGAGGGCAGGCTCGTGCTTCTGCTCCCCCCGGACGCGACGACCGCGACCACCGACCGGATCCGCCTCGCGCTCCACGAAGCGGGCTGCGTGCTCCTGGATACCCGCTCCGCAGCGGGCTCCGGACCGGCGCTCTGGCTCGCCCGCCGGGATCCGTTCCGGATCCGGGCGCTCGCCCCCGGTGAAGAGGTTCGTCTGGGCGCCCTCTTCACCCGCTGTTTCCACGTTTCACGAGCCGGTGAAGAGTGGCGATGGCGCTACCGGGACCACCCGCATGGCGGCCCCTGGAGCAGCATCGCCGTCGCCGGCGACGGCGAGATCGTCGCCCATTACGGCGCCTACCCGGTGCGGCTCGAACGGCGGGAGGGGGAGCGGTTCCGGACGCTCGTCGCCGCGCAGGTGGGCGACCTCATGAGCGCTCCCGACCTCAGGGGTACAGGGCGCGGTGGGACGAGCCTCTTCGCTCGTACCGGCGACCACTTCTACGCGGCGCGCCGTCGCGACGGCGTCGCCTTCAGCTACGGCGTGCACACCGGCACCAGCCGTGCCTTCTCCGTACGCTTCGCCGGCGCCGTTCCGTTCCTGCCGGCGCCATTGTGGGTGTACGAGCCGAGCGCGCATGGCCCGGCGCTCGCGCGCCGGACGCGAGCGCTGCGGCTCGCCGGCTGGCGAGCGCGCCGGGTTGCGGCTCCCGACGCCCGCTTCGACGCCTTCCACGAGCGCGCCCGGCACGGCTACCGGCTCCTCGCCCGCCGCGACCGGCGCTACCTCGCCTGGCGGTACTTCTCCCGCCCCGGCCGGAGGTACGAGCTCCATCTCGCCGAACGGGGCGAGGAGCTGCTCGGCTGGGCGATCTTCCACCGGGAGGACGGGCGGCTCGTCTGGGGAGATGCCCTCGTGGCGCCCGAGGCCGCCGCGGCGGCGCCGCTCCTGCTCGCCTCCGCGCTCAGGACGGGCGAGAGCGTGACGACGGTCGAGGGGTGGTTCTCGCCGGCGGCCGGCTGGTGGCAGCGGGCACTCGCCGAGACCGGCTTCCGGGAGGCTCCCGACCCGCAGGGGCTCGTCTTCACCGCCGTCGCGGGGTGCGAGCCGGTGCCGGCGGCGCGGCTCGGCGCCGATTTCTACCTCACGCGCGGCGACAGCGATCTGTTCTGAAACGTTGCGCGGCCGGCCGGGCAGGCGCCATCGCCCCCCGGCCGGCCGCCTGGATCGCTCGCTCGCGAGGCGCTACTTCGCCATCTCCTTCAGGGCGGCCGCGAGGCCCGGCACCGCCGCCGCCCCTTCGGGCACCGTCACCGACGAGCCCGCGAAATCGCGGTCCACCGGTTCGAACCGCCCGCCCAGGTGCTCGGCGAGGAACGCCTCGGTGATCGCGTTGAACGCCTTGTTGTTCTCCGGCCGCGCGAAGCCGTGCCCCTCGTCGGGGAAGAGGACGTAGGTCACCGGGATCTTCTTCTCCTTCATCGCGGTGACGATCTGGTCCGACTCCGCCTGCTTGACGCGGGGGTCGTTCGCTCCCTGCCCGATGAGCAGCGGCCGGCGGATCGCGTCGACCTTGAACAGCGGCGAACGGGAGTGGAGAAACGCCCGCCCCTCCTCGGTCTTCATCTCACCCATCCGCTGCTCGAAGACGGCGATCATCGGCGCCCAGTACGGCGGCACCGACTCGAGCAGGGTCACGAGGTTCGAGGGACCGACGATGTCCACCCCGGCGGCGAACCGCTCCGGAGTGAAGGTCAGGCCGACGAGGGTCGCGTAGCCGCCATAGCTGCCGCCCATGATCGCCACCCGCTTCGGATCCGCGATCTTCTCGGCGATCGCCCAGTCGACGGCGTCGAGCAGGTCGTCGTGCATCTTCGCGGCCCACTCCCGGTTGCCGGCGTTGAGGAAGCTCTTGCCGAAGCCGGTCGAGCCCCGGAAGTTGACCGCCAGCACCGCGTAGCCGCGGTTGGCGAGCCACTGGTGATACGAGTTGAAACCCCAGTCGTCACGGGCCCACGGACCGCCGTGGACGAAGAGCACCATCGGCACCGGCGCCTTCGGCCGGCCGACGCCGTCCGGATCGCTCCCGGCCGGCAGGGTGAGGTAGGAGACGAGGGTGAGGCCGTCGCGGGCCCGGATCTCGCGCGCGTGCATCGGCTGGAGCGGCAGCCCGTCGAGCGCGGGCCGGTTCGAGAAGAGATAGGTCGTCTTCTTCGCCGGCCGGTCGTAGAGGTAGTAGGCCACCGGACCCGCGTCCTGGACGTACGCCACCGTCCAGAACCGGTCGTCGAGCGACCGCGAGATGATCTCCATCTCGCCCCGGGCGACGCCCGTGAGCCGCGCGAAGTCCTCCCGAATCGCCGGGTCGAGCACCTTCCACTCGGTGCGCAGATAGGTGGAGGCGACCGCCTGGAGAGTTCGCTCGGTCGGGTGCACCATCACGTCCGAGACGTCGGCCCGGGGGTCGGTGAAGACGACCTCGCTCTTGCCGCTCTCGAGATCGGTCGTGGTGAGCGCCGCGGTGTTGCGGCCCCGGCTGTCGAGCATGTAGAGGATCTTGCCGCTGCGATCGAAGCCGAGCACGTTGGTGGTCAGCGAATCCTCCGCCGGCACCTGCGCGAAGGGGACGAACCCTTCTTCACCGGCCTTGAGGACCTCGAGGCTCCCGTCGGGCTGGAAGCGGGCCGCGAGCCGCACCTGATAATCCTCGTCGCAGTAGAAGCCGATGAACCCCTCGTTCTCCAGCACGAGCTTCAGCTCCCCGCTGGCGAGGTCGAGCCGGTAGAGATCGTGGAGCTGCGGCACGCGGTTGTTGAGCCCGACGAGGATCTCGTTCGGGTGCCGGGGCGAGACCCCCGCGATCTGCGCATGGACGTCGTCGAACGGCGTGAGGTCCCGCTCCTTGCCGGTCGCCAGGTCCACCGCGTAGACCCGCCAGTTTTCGTCTCCCCCCTTGTCCTGCAGATAGAGGATCTGCGCGCTGTTGTACGCCCAGAAGTAGATCCGGATCCCCCGGCTGCGGTCGTTGGTCACCGGCTTCGCGGCCGCGAGATCGCCCACCGGAGCTACCCAGACGTTCATCACCCCGTCGACCGGGGCCCGCCAGGCGAGCTGCTTGCCGTCGGGGCTGATCGTGAGCCCGACCCGCTCCGGGTTGCCGAAGAGCACCTCCCGGGGGATGAGCGGGACGTCCGCCGCGCGGGCCGTGGACGTCAGCACGAGTGAAAAGAGCGCGCAACACGCCAGGCTGAGCATCATGAGTCGCATCATCTGCACCTCTCCTCTTCCGATCCGGAGTCTCGAACGGCCCGCGGAACGCGGCCGTCCGTCCTGTCTATCTCTACGCCCCCGCGGCGTCCGGGTTTCTCCCGGCTTCAGTCCTTCGCCGCCATCCAGTTGTCGCCCCAGCCGGTCTCGGCCACGAGCGGCACCGCGAGCCGTTCGGCCCCCTCCATCTCGGTCCGCACGAGCGCCGCGGTCGCCGCTGCCGCCGCCGCAGGTGCCTCCAGCACCAGCTCGTCGTGCACGGTGAGCAGCAGCCGGGCCTCCGGCTGCTCGGTTCGCAGGCGGCGATCCACCGCGATCATCGCCCGCTTGAGGATGTCCGCGGCGGTCCCCTGGATGCGGGCGTTGATCGCCATCCGCCGCGCGTTCTCCCGCAGGTTCCAGCTCTTCGAATGGATCTCGGGCAGCCAGCGGATCCGGCCGGCGAGGGTCTCGACGCGCCCCTCCCGCTCGGCCGTGGCGAGGGTCTCGCGCATGTACTCCTGGACCCGGGAGAAACGGGCGAAGTAGGCCGCGATGAACCGCTCGGCCTCGCGGGTCTCGACCCCGAGGTTCTGCGCCAGGCCGAAGGCGCTCATCCCGTAGATGAGGCCGAAGTTGATCGTCTTGGCGGCGCGGCGCTGATCGCTCGTCACCAGCTCCGGTGCCACCCCGAAGACGCTCGCCGCGGTGGTGCGGTGGATGTCCTCGCCGCGCTGGAACGCCGCGATCAGCTCCGGCTCGGCGGCGATGTGGGCGAGCACGCGCAGCTCGATCTGGCTGTAGTCGGCCGCCACCAGCACCGCCCCGGGCGCGGCCCGGAACGCCCGCCGGATCCGGCGGCCGAGCTCGGTCCGGACGGGGATGTTCTGCAGGTTCGGGTTCGTCGAGGAGAGCCGCCCGGTGGCGGCGACCGCCTGCTGGAAGCGGGTGTGCACCCGCCCTTCGGCGTCGCAGAGCGCCGGCAGCGCATCGACGTAGGTCGATTTCAGCTTGGCGAGCTCGCGGTAGCGCAGCAGCACCTCCGGCAGCGGGAAGCCTTTCGCCGCGAGCGCCGCGAGCGTGTCGGCATCGGTCGACCAGCGCTTCGTCTTCTGGGTGCGGCGGCCGGCGGGGTAGCCGAGCTTCTCGAAGAGGATCTCTCCGAGCTGCCGGGGAGAGTTGAGGTTGAACGGCTCGCCGGCGAGCGCATGGGCCTCGCGCTCGAGCGCGCCGAGCTCGCCCTCCATCTCGCCCGACATCGTCCGCAGGAGCTCGCCGTCGAGAGCGATGCCGGCGTTCTCCATCGCGAGCAGCACCGGCAGCAGCGGCGCTTCGATCTCCCGGTAGACCCGGGCGAGCGCCCCCGTGCCGAGCTCGTCGCGCAGGGGCTCGAGGAGGCGCAGCGGCAGCACCGCCGCCTCGCCCGCCGCCCGGGCGAGACGTTCGTCCCCCACCGGCGGCTGCGCCCCCCGCTCCCAGCCCGCCTCCCGCGCCGAGAGGGGCTCGTATCCGAGCCGCTCCCGGGCCAGCTCCGAGAGCCCGTGGCCGTGCACCGACGCCCGCAGCAGGTAGGAGACGAGCATCGTGTCCCAGAGCGCCGCTGCGGGCCGCTCGCTCTCCGGCGGCAGGAGGCGCAGCACCTCCTTCAGATCGTGACCGACGAGGGAGCCATCCGGGTCGGCGGCGAGCGTGCCGAGCCGTGCGGCCGCCGCCTCCCGCATCTCGTCGCGGCGGAGATCGACGTAGCGCGGCTCCTCGCCGGGCACCGCGAAGGCGAGCGCCACCGGCTCCTCCTCCCCGAGCCGCGCCACCGCGAGCTCGGCGCCTGCGGCGGCGAGGAGGGTCGCGAGCTCGTCGGGGGAGGTGAGCTCGCGGGCCGCGGGGATCGCCTCGCTTTCGACTGTCGCTTCCGGTCCCAGCTCGGCGAGCAGGGTTTCGAACTCGAGCGCGCCGTAGAGGGCGCGCAGGGCCGCCGTGTCGGGCGGCTCGTGGCGCAGGGCCGCGACGTCGAGGGTGAGCGGCAGCTCGGTGTGGATCGTCACCAGCTCCTTCGAGAGGAGCGCCTGCTCCCGGTGCTGCTCGAGCCCCTCGCGATACGCCTTGCGCTTGACGGCGGCGGCGTTGGCGAGCAGCGCTTCGAGCGAACCGTGCTCGGCGATGAGCTGGCGTGCTCCCTTCTCGCCGATCCCGGGCACCCCGGGGACGTTGTCCACGCTGTCGCCCTGCAGCGCCAGCACGTCCGCCACCCGCGCCGGCGGGACCCCCCACTCCGCCTCCACCGCCGCCTCGTCGTAGAGGCGGTTGCGGCCGGTGTGGAAGACCGCGATGCCGGGGGCGACGAGCTGCATCAGGTCCTTGTCGGCCGAGACGAGCACCACGTCGTACCCCTGCGCCGCTCCCTGCCGGGCGAGCGTGCCGAGCACGTCGTCGGCCTCGTACCCCGCGAGCTCGACCACCGGGATCCGGAACGCGCCGAGCGCCTCGCGGATCCGGGGCAGCTGCGCCCGCAACCCCTCGGGCATCGGCGCCCGGTTGGCCTTGTAGTCGGCGTACCGCTCGGTGCGGACGGTGACGTCGGAGACGTCCCACGCCACGCCGACGAGCTCCGGGTTCTCCTCGCGCAGCAGCTTGCGGAGCATCTGCACGAAGCCGTAGACGGCGTTCGTCGGCTCTCCCTGCGACGTCGAGAGCTCCCGGATCGCATAGAAGGCGCGGAAGGCGTTGGAGAGACCGTCGATCAGGTAGAGGCGGGGGCGGGAGGACATGCACCGAGTCTATGCGCCCCGGCGGCCGGGGTAGACTCCGGCTACGGGACACTCCCCCGGCTCCTCCCTGACATGTCCAGAGATCGTTCCGATTCCGCAGACAAGACCGGCGCGCCGCGACCGGCTCGCCGCCGCCATCGTGACCCCCGCTCGCTGCCCCTCTACGGCGTCTACCGCCGCTTCCGCAACCTCGCCTTCGGCGCCCCCGAGGCCACCGACGACGAGGGCCTCGCCCGCCTCCTCTTCCAGGCGCTCGTCGAGGAGATCCCGACCGCTTCGCCGATTCGTGGCGTACGGCTCTACCTACGCGAAGGGGACGATTTCGTCCTGCTCGATCGCAACGGCGACGCGGGCGAGGTGACCCCCGGTTACCGGGTTCCGGCCACGCATCCCGTGATCGTCCAGAGCCTGCACGACGGTTGGGCCCTGGTGCGGCGAGGGGACAGCCGCTACGACGAGTGGGTCGCCCGCACCGGCGGCGACCACGCCGTCGCCAAGCTCCTGCTCGGACCGGCGCGCAACCTGCTCCTCTCCTTCACGTTGCGGGAGCCGATCGCCACCGCCGAGGTGGCCAACGCACTCACGGCGCTCGGCTCGCTGGCCGACTCCGCCCGCGCGCGCCAACGGTTCCAGCACGTGCTCGAACAGGCGCGCGAGGTGCAGACGTCCCTGCTTCCCCGCTCCCTGCCCGCGATCCCGGGCTTCGAACTCGCGGTGCGCCAGCGCCCCGCGGAGATCGTCGGCGGCGACGTCTACGACCTCATCCGGGTGGGCGACGACGCGCTCGCCGTTTGCATCGCCGACGCCACCGGCCACGGCCTGCCGGCGGCGCTCCAGGCCCGGGACGTGATCGTCGGGCTGCGCATGGGAATGGCCCTGCAGCTCAAGATGGTCGCCATCGTCGATCGGCTCTCCCGGGTGCTGGCCGACTCCTCGCCGGTCGGCCGCTACGTCTCGTTCTTCTTCGCCGAGATCGACGGCGACGGCCACCTGATCTACCTCAACGCCGGCCATCCGCCGCCGCTGCTGATCGGCCGGGAGCGGCGGCGGCACGAACGGCTGCGCACCTCGGGCCCGATCCTCGGCCTCGACCGCAGAACCGCCCGTCCCTGGGTACGGGTCTTCGAACGCCTCGCGCCCGGCGACCTGCTCGTGCTCTACACCGACGGCATCACCGAGGTTCACAGCCCGGACGACGAGGAATACGGTACCGAGAGGCTCCAGCGTTTCTTGCGGCGCCACGCCAGCGAACCGCTCACCCAGCTCGCCGACCTCCTCTTCGCGGAGATCGACGCCTTCGCCGGCGGCAACCCGCCGCTCGACGACCAGACTCTGCTGCTCGTGCGCCGCAGCTGACCTCCGCCGTTCCGCGGCACCGGACCACGACACCTGTTACGCTCCCGGACGACGACGAAAGCGAGGTTCGAAGATGGGCATTCTCTCCTGGCTCGTGATCGGTCTCCTGGCTGGCGCGCTCGCCCGCTTCCTGCTCCCCGGCAAGCAGCGGATGGGCTGCTTCGCCACGACCGCAGTCGGGGTGCTCGGCGGTCTGCTCGGCGGCTTCCTCGCCACCCTGCTCGGCTTCGGCGGCATCTCCGGCTTCGACCTGCGCAGCCTGGCGATCGCCACCGCCGGGGCGCTGCTGCTGCTGGTCGTCTTCGGCATCGGCTCCGGCCGCCGCCGGTAATCCCTGCGCCCGCCCTCCGCGCTCCGGCGGCGAGGGCCGCTGATAGGATGCCGTCTCATGTCCCGGACGATCGCGATCCTCGGTGTGCCGATGGACCTTGGGCAGGGGCGGCGCGGCGTCGACATGGGCCCGAGCGCCATGCGCTACAGCCGCCTCCAGGAGGCGATCGCGGCGATCGGGCACGAAGTCCACGACCTCGGCGACGTGGAGGTGCCGGTGGTCGAGTCGCTCCATCTCGACGCCCGCCACGCGCCGGGCGGCATGGTCTACCTCGAGACGATCGTGCAGGCCTGCGAGGAGACGATCCGCCGCCTCGGCGAGCTCGATCCCGAGGTCGTCCCCGTCGTCCTTGGCGGCGACCATTCGATCGCCATGGGCTCGGTCGCCGGCTGCAGCCGCGGAGAACGCACCGGGCTGATCTGGGTCGACGCCCACGGCGACTTCAACCTCCCCGAGACCTCCCCCAGCGGCAACATCCACGGCATGCCGCTCGCGGCGCTCTGCGGCTTCGGTGATCCCCGCCTCGTGAACCTCGGCTGGGAGGGCGCGAAGATCCGTCCCGAGGACGTGGTGGTGATCGGCGCCCGCGATCTCGACCGCGAGGAGGGTCTCCTCCTGCGCCGGCACGGCGTCATGGTCTACACGATGAGCGAGGTCGACCGGTTCGGCCTCGTGCGGATCGCCGAAGAGGTGTTGCGCAAGCTCGCGAACGTGCCGCGCCTCCATGTCTCGCTCGACGCCGACGCCCTCGATCCGGAGGTCGCCCCCGGCGTCGGCACCCCGGTTCAGGGGGGGCTCACCTACCGCGAGGCCCACCTGCTCATGGAGCTGCTCGCCGACTCGCGCCGGGTGACGAGCCTCGATCTCGTCGAGGTCAACCCGATCCTCGACCGCGAGAACCACACCTGCCGCGTGATGGTCGAGCTGGCCGCCAGTCTGCTCGGCAAGACGATCTTCTGACCGGCCCTCGGAGCGAGGGCAGACCACCCCGGAGGTACCGATGCTGCGCCGATCCGCCGCGACCCGCCGTCCTGTTGCCGTATCGCTGCTGCTCCTGCTGGCCGGGGCGGCGGCCGCCCTCGCGGCACCCGCCGCCACCGCTCCGGAGTGGGATCCGGGGTACACGGCGAAGATCCGGGAGTACACCACCGGTCCCGAGTTCCTGACCGACCTCGTGGATCACCTCCCGGCCTCCGACACCGTACCGACGCCAGAGCGGTTGCTCGGCTACATCGCCGGTGCGCCCGACCGGCTCACCTACGCCGCCGACGTCCACCGCTACCTGCGCGCCCTCGCCGCCGCCTCCCCGCGCGTCGAGGTCTTCTCGCTCGGCGAGTCGGAGGAGGGGCGGGAGCTGATCCTCGTCGCGATCGCCGACGAGGCGACGATCGGCCGCCTCGACGAGTACCGGGAGATCACCCGCCGGCTCGCCGACCCGCGGCGGCTCGATGCGGAAGAGGCCGAGCGGCTGATCGCGACGGGCAAGCCGATCTACCACATGACCGGGGCGCTCCACTCCCCCGAGACCGGCTCGCCGGAGATGTTCATGGAGCTCGCCTACCGGCTGGCGGTCGACGAGTCGCCGTTCATCCGCGCGATCCGCGAGAACGTGATCACGCTCATCACCCCGGTGCTCGAGGTCGACGGCCGCGAACGGATGGTCGACATCGTGCGCCTCCAGCAGGCGAACCCTGATGCCCCGCTGACCCCGCTCGTCTACTGGGGCAAGTACGTCGTCCACGACAACAACCGGGACACGATGAGCCTCGCGCTCGCTCTCACCCGCCACGTGCAGCAGGCGTACTTCGACTGGCACCCGCAGGTGCTGCACGACTTCCACGAGTCGGTCCCGTTCCTCTACATCTCCACCGGCACCGGTCCGTTCAACCCGGCGCTCGACCCCCTCGCCCTCGACGAGCTCCACCGGCTGGCCTACAACGAGACGCAGACGCTCACCGGCAAGGGTCTCGTCGGCGTCTGGACCCACGGCTTCTACGACGGCTGGGCACCGAACTACCTCTTCTGGGTCGCGTTCGGGCACAACTCGATCGGCCGCTTCTACGAGACGTACGGCAACCTCGTCCCCGCCACCATGGATCGCGTGGTGCGGGGGGCGAGCCAGCGGGAGTGGTTCCGGCCGAACCCGCCCTACCCGCAGGTGAGGTGGTCGCTGCGCAACAACGTGAACTACCAGCAGAGCGGCGCGCTGGTGGCGCTGAAGTACGCCGCCGACCACCGCGAACAGATGCTGCGCACCTTCTGGGACCTCGGCCGGCGAGCGATCGCCAAGGCGACGACCGAGGGCCCGGCGGCCTACGTCCTGCGCGCCGATCAGCCGCGGCGCGGGCAGCTGCGCGACCTGCTCACCTTGCTCGGAGAGATGGGCGTCGAGGTGCACGAGACCGAGGCCGCGGTGACGCTCGCACCCGGCTGGCCACCGGCCGCCCCGGCCCCCGCCGGGGAGCGCCCGGCGGCTGGCAAGGAGGCCCCCGGAAAGCTGACCTTCCCCGCCGGCAGCTTCGTGATCCGGATGGACCAGCCGTACAGCCGGCTCGCCGACACCTTCCTCGACACCCAGTACGTGGCGCCCGAAGACCGGGTCTACGACGACACCGGCTGGACGTTCGGCTACACGAAGAACGTCGACGTGGCGCGGATCGTCAACCCGGAGATCCTGAAGGTGCCGATGCGGGCGTGGGCCGGGAAGCTCGGCGGCACCGCGCCGGCCGGAACGGCGGCCGCCTTCGCGATCGCCAACCATGCCGACACCGATCTCGTGCGCCTCCGCTACCTCGTCCCCGGCGCCCGCTTCGCGGTGCTCGAAGAGGAGCTGAAAGCGGGCGGCGCCACCTTGCCGCCGGGCACCGTGCTGGTCGAAGCGAGCGAGGAGGTGCGCCGGGCGCTCGCCGAGCTCGGCAGCTTCGAGAGCCGCGCGCTCGCCTCCTGGCCCACGGCCCGCCAGCACGACCTGCCGCTGCCCCGGATCGCACTCCTCCACACCTGGCTCAACACCCAGGACGAAGGCTGGTTCCGGCTCGCCTTCGAAAGCCTCGGGGTTCCCTACGACTACCTCTCGACGCAGCAGGTCGCGGCGATCGGTGACCTCCGCGACCGCTGGGACGTGATCGTCTTCCCGCCCGCCGGCGGCACGCCGCAGGAGATCGTCAACGGCCTGCCCGCCGGGCCGCCGCTGCCCTGGAAGAAGACCGCGCTCACCCCGAACCTCGGCGTCGACGAGACCGACGACATGCGCCCCGGCCTCGGCCTCGCGGGCGTCGCGAACCTCCAGCGCTTCGTCGAGGAGGGCGGGCTGCTGATCGCGGTGCGCTCGGCCGCCGAGTTCGCCGTCCAGTACGGCCTCGCCCGGCACGTCACGATCGAACCGGGCAACGAATGGCGCCCCGGCACGATCCTGCGGGCCGAGGTGACCGACCCCGCGAGCCCGGTCGCCTGGGGTTACGGAGAAAGCGTGCCGGTCCACTTCGCCGGCTCGCCGCTCTTCCGCGTGGGTCGGGCACCGTTCTCCGGCGACGACCGGCGTCCGAGCGGCCGCGGCTCGCTGAGCGATCCCGACGTGCCGCAGGGGCGGCGATTCGTCGCGACCCCGCCGCGGCCCGAGGCCGCCCGCGGCGAGAAGGGCTTCCAGCTGCCCGAGGAGATGGCCTTCTGGATCGCGCCTCGCATCCCGCAGCCCGAGGACCGGCCGCGCGTCGTGCTCGCCTTCCCCGAGAAACCCGACCAGCTGCTGCTCTCCGGCATGCTCAAGGGCGCGGCGCAGCTCGCCGGCGCGCCGGTGGTCATCGACTGCCCGCGCGGCCGGGGGCACATCCTCCTCTTCGCGAACAACCCGATGTGGCGGCAGGGGACGCAGGGGAACTTCGCGCTCGTCTTCAACGCCATCCTGAACGCCGGCCATCTCGGCCTCGGATGGCCGCCGGAGAAGACCACGACGGCGCCCTGAGAGG
>JAAYLR010000236.1 GCA_012521815.1 Acidobacteriota bacterium | reverse complement strand
TTGTTGTTATTGAGGTAGATCGCCCAGGCGTAGGTGAAGACCCGGCCGTTGAGATCGTCGAGCGAGGAGACGTCGGGGCGCACGGTCACGTCCCACGCCGAGACGACACTGTTGTTCACCACTGGATTGGAAATCAGCGCGGTGTTTGTCTGGCTCCCGCTGGTCGCCCCCGTGAAGCGGACGCCGTAGATGCCGGTGGTCGGCGCCACGTACCAGCAGGGGGCGAAGCCGTCCGTGAGGGTGTCGCTCAGGTTCGCACTCCTCGGGCCGGCGAGCTCCTCCGCCCGGCTGGCGATCGTCCCGCGGCCGGTCTGCGTGCTACAGGTGAAGACCGCGGTCCCCCAGGTCTCGTCCCCCTTGTTCCCGAAGCTCGCCTGCGGGCCGTAGACGAAGATATCGCCGCCGTTCGAACGGTTCCGCTGGCCGAGCAGGATCACCTCGCCAGCCTGCGCGTAGACGTAGGTGAACTGGCGGCTCCGCGCGACGTTGCCGACCAGATTGGTGGAGACGTCCATCACGCCGCGGTTGCCGGTCGAACCGGGGCCGCTCGCGGGGTGCAGCGTGCGCGTGCCCTCGGCGAAGAGCGCCGGGCCGCCGGCGAGCAGGAGGAGCCCGGCCAGGAGCACCGCCGGCCACGGCCGGCGCTGCCGCCCGGCGGGCGGATGCGGGTTGCCCCCGGCGTCCGGGCCGGAGAGGGACTGGGGCGTCTTCATCGGTGAAGCCTCCTTCGGGTCAGAGCGGGTCGGGGACCCTGGCCAGGTGAAACCAACTCCCGCGCGGATGGCTGCCGCGAGCGCCGGCGCCTGGCGACCGAGCGGCTCTGGCAGCGGCCTCCTGCGGGAATGGCTGGACAGGTCGTGCTCCCCTGCCTCGCCACGTCGGATACAGGACGCGAGCCGATGCCTGCCTGGAGGCATCGGCTCGCGCGAAGTTGGCGGATGATTTCATACCGTCAGTTCCTGTCAAGCCCCTGCAGCGCGGGGGGTATTCCGGTCGGGTTCGAGTAGCATGATGCGCATTCTTGGGCTACCCCATCCGCGCGGAGGTTCCCGATGGCCGACGACGAACGTCCACCCTCTCCCGATTCCGCTGGCGGGCTCTCCCGCCGGGGCTTCCTCACTACCGCCGGGCTCGGGGCCGTGGGCCTCGCCGCGGTGCGGGCGGCGGCTCCGCCCGAAGCCGAGCCGCCGCCGGAGCCGGCGGCCGACGCCCGGCTGCCGGTGACGCTGCGGGTCAACGGCCGCACCCACCGGCTCCGGGTCGAGCCGCGCTGGTCGCTGCTCTGGGTGCTGCGCAGCGAGCTCGGCCTCACCGCCGCGAAGAGCGGCTGCGAGCGCGGCGAGTGCGGCGCCTGCACGGTGCTCCTCGACGGCGTGCCGCGCTACGCCTGCATGACGCTCGCGCTCGAGGCCGAGGGGGTGGAGATCACGACGCTCGAGGGGCTCGCCGAGGAGGGCGGGCTCGGCGCCGTGCAGCGCGCCTTCGTCGCCCACGACGCCTTCCAGTGCGGCTACTGCACGCCGGGACAGATCGTGGCTGTCGAAGGGCTGCTGCGGGCGAACCCCGCGCCCGGCCCCGAGGAGATCCGGCAGGGGGTCGCCGGCAACCTCTGCCGCTGCGGCGCCTACCCGAACATCTTCCGGGCCGCGGCGCATGCCGCCGAGTTGCGGCAGGGAGGACCGGACCGTGACCGCTGAGAGCCGTCCCCCCGCCGCTGCCGGCTGGGCCACGCCCCGCGTGGTCGGCCAGCCGCTGCCGCGCGTCGATGCCCACGAGCGCGTCGCCGGCACCGCCATCTTCCCCTCCGACCTC
>JAAYLR010000235.1 GCA_012521815.1 Acidobacteriota bacterium | reverse complement strand
CGCGCCGGCGTCCCAGGCGATCCGCCAGGAGGCCGGGCCGCTCCACTTGACCGTCGGATCGACCCAGACGTTGCCGTAGTCGTCCTGCCACCCCCGGCTCCCGAAGTCGGCGTCGTCGAACGGCTCGGACCAGATCGGGTTCCGGCCGCCGCCGCACGGCAGGTCGCGCCCGTCGCAATCCTCGTCGATCCCGTTGTCGCAGATCTCGATCGCCCCCGGATGGATGGCGGGGTTCGTATCGTCACAGTCGCCGCTCGTTGCGATCAGCTCGGCGGCCACGGCGTAGCCGGCCGGGCAGGCGGGGACGCCGGTCACGACGGTGCCGTCGGAGTAGCCGTCGCCGTCGGCGTCGCGGTAGCAGGAGAGCGTGCCGCCGTCGGCGATCGGCCCGATCCGGCCGGAGTTCGAGATCACGAGGTCGTCGTAGTCGCAGTTGCCCTTCGTGAGCACCTGAGCGTAGTTGCTCCCGATCGTCAGCCACGCCCAGCCCGAGCCGTCGGCCATCCCGTAGTCGAGGTTCGCAAGCGAGCGGACCGGCAGGTCGTCGACCCAGAGCTCGCCCACCCCGTCGGTGCCGTCGGTGTCGGCCCTGATGTGGATCTCGTAGTAGTGCCACTGGTCGTCGCCGCGGCCGCTGCCCATGATGTCGTCGAAGCCCCGGTCGTAGATCGGGTTGTTGTACGAGGCGCCCTGGGCGGTGAAGCTGAAGGCGGTGCCGTGGTCGAAGTCGCCGAACTGCGGGATCAGCTGCACGTCGCCGTCCGTGTAGAGGTAGAAGATCTTGGCGCGGTACTGATCCCAGGAGAAGTCGCTGTCGTAGCGCATGTACCAGCGGATCCAGAGCTCCCGCTGCGGCGCGGGGAAGTCGAAGCCGGTGCCGCCCCCGCTGTGGCCGCCACCGACGCAGAGCGGATGCCGCTGCCCCTTCCCGCCGAGACCGCCCGGAAAGTTGGCCGCGCTCGTGATCGTCTCGCAGTCGCACGGATACTCGTGACAGGTCAGCCCGTCACGCAGGCCGTCGCAGTTCTCGAGCCAGCCGGAGCCGCTGACCCACTCCTCGCAGTCGTAGGTGGTCGCGAGGAGGATTTCCGCGCGGGCGGGCGACGGCGCGAGGATCCAGAGCAGGAGCGGGATGGCGATCGCGAGGCGGTTCATGGCTCTCTCCTTCCGGGCGGGGCCGATGAGCTCGGGTACGCTGCTTGGAAGCGTACCGGCCGCCGCCGGAAAGATCTGTTAGGGATTCCGCCCGCTGGCTGTGAAACGCGTCGGGCCCGGGCCTCTTCCGAGGTCCCGGGCCCGTTGCCGGCGCGCCGCGAGCGCCCGCCGCTCAGCGATGGAGGTCGTAGCGGAAGAGGAGCTCGACCGTGTAATCGGTCGCGGGGTCGCCCGCCGTGGCGCGGAATGCGTACGGCTGGGAACCGGTGAGCCGGCCCGCCTCCACCTTCCCCTTGAACTCCTGCCTCTGGCCGGCGCTGGTGCGGCAGAACGACCAGAGCCGCCCGTCGCATTCGAACGCCTCCCACCAGCAGGGCGGAGTGCACCTGAACTCGGTCCAGGAGACCGCCGAGCCGAGGACCGCGCCGTCAAGCCTGCAACGCTCGCCAGCGTCGTCGATATCGAGCCAGGCCCAGAGCCTGGGTGGCTCTTCCAGTTCCATCTCGATCCGGATCTGACTCGGGGGGCGGGTGGCGAGCAGACGGCCGAGGCAGGTGTCCTCGCCTTTCGTGACGATCGCCACCGAGCGCTCGCCGACCCAGACGCCGGCGACGGCCAACCACGGCGGCGGCGCGGTCGGGTGGTGCGAGCCTTTGCAGGCGAACCCGAGCGCGGCCAGGGCAGCGAGCAGAAGGGCGGATCCTCCCAGCCATTTCCCTCTCATGGTGGCCAGTATAGACGACCCCCTCTTGTCAAGCGCGAGAAGTCCGGCGCCCCACCGGAGGTCGCGGGCGGGGCGGCCGACGCGCCGCGCGCTCAGGCTTCGTCGGCCGACGGGCCGTAGATGCCGGGGACGGGCAGGTCGTTGAGGCGCAGGTAGACGCTGAGCTGCCCGCGGTGGTGGATGATGTGGTTGAGGAGGGTCGAGCGCCAGACCGCGGCGCGCGGCAGGGTGAAGAAGACCTGATCGCCCGCGCGCAGGCTCCACATCACGCCGAAGTCGGCATCCTCGGTCGCTAGGAGCGCGGCCCGGGTGGCGGCTACCGCGGCGTCGAAAGCGGCGAGCAGCGCCCCGGTCTCGGCGTGCGCCCACGGCTCGCGCTTCGCGCCCCCCTGCGGCTGGAGATCGATCCCGTTCGTCTTCAGGACCGCCTCCCCCCAGGAGACCATCTCGGCGATGTGGTTGGCGAGCCGGCCCATCGTCATCGACTTCGGGTGCGGCGTCCAGCTGTACTTCTCGGCCGGCAGGCGCTCGAGCACCTTGCGGGTGGTGGCCATCTCGTGATCGAACTCGGGCAACAGCGTCTCAGCAATACGCATCGGAACCTCCTCGTCCCGGATCATCCGGAGTGTGGAGCGCCGATCCTACCGCGGCGCCTACGACCGGAGCTCTTCCGGGGCCTGCGGCGCTAGGATCGTCTCCCATGCGCTCCGCACTCTTCCGGCTCCTCTTCTTACTGCTCCTGCTCGCTCTCGCCTTCGCGGCCGGCCAGCGGTTCACGCGGCTGCCCGCTCCCGTGCCGGCCCCGGTCGTGACCGAGGGTGGCGGCGACCGGCCGCTCGCGCCGGTTTCGGCGCGCGGCGATCTCGCGGCCGACGAGCAGACGACAATCGAGCTCTTCCGCTCCTCCTCGCCGTCGGTGGTCTACATCACCTCGCTCGCCGTGCGGCGCGATCTCTTCCGCCTCAACGTGCTCGAGATCCCCCGGGGCGCCGGCTCCGGCTTCCTCTGGGACGACGCCGGGCACGTGATCACCAACTACCACGTGGTCCAGAACGCCGACGCCGCCCAGGTGACGCTCGCCGACCGCTCGGTCTGGGACGCGAAGCTGGTGGGCGCGGCGCCGGAGAAGGATCTCGCGGTGCTGCGGATCGAGGCGCCCCGCGCGCAGCTCCGGCCGCTGCCGGTCGGCTCGTCGGCCGACCTCGCGGTGGGGCAGAAGGTCTTCGCGATCGGCAACCCGTTCGGGCTCGACCAGACGCTGACCACCGGCGTGATCAGCGCCCTCGGGCGGGAGATCGACTCGGTGGGCGGGGTGCCGATCCGCGACGTGATCCAGACCGACGCGGCGATCAACCCCGGCAACTCGGGCGGCCCGCTGCTCGACAGCGCCGGGCGGCTGATCGGCGTCAACACCGCGATCTACAGCCCCTCGGGGGCGTACGCGGGGATCGGCTTCGCGATTCCCGTCGACACGGTCCGCTGGGTGGTGCCCGATCTGCTCGCCTACGGCCGCGTCCACCGGCCGGCGCTCGGCGTCCACCTCGCCGCCGCCGAGGTGGTGCGCGGCTGGCGGCTCAACGGCGCGCTCGTCGTCGACGTCGTCCCCGGCTCCGGCGCCGAGCTCGCCGGCATCCGCCCCACCCGCCGCGACCGCCGCGGCCGGCTCGAGCTCGGCGACCTGATCGTCGCCGTGGACGGCGAGCCGGTCGCTTCGAGCGCCGATCTCCTGCTCGCCCTCGAACGCCACCGCCCCGGCGCCACGGTGAGCGTCACCCTCGAGCGCGACGGCACCCGCCGCGACGTCGCCGTGGTGCTCGGCGAAGGCAGCTGACCGCCGGGCCCGCCCGCCCGGCCCCCGAACCCCGGAAACGAGACGAGACGATGGACACCGCGACCTCCGGCTTCCTGGCCCCCCTCCTCGCCCCCCTCCTCCCCTGGCTCTACGTCGAGTCGAAGTGGTGGACCGCCTTCGGCCTCCTCGGCAACGCGGTCTTCTCCTCCCGCTTCGTGATCCAGTGGCTCTACTCGGAGAAGAAACGCGTCCTCGTCGTCCCCCCGATCTTCTGGCACCTCTCCTTCTGGGGCAGCGTCATCGCCCTCCTCTACGCCTTCCACATCGACAAGCTCCCCGTCATCCTCAGCTTCCTCTTCCTCCCCTTCCTCTACGCCAGGAACCTCGTGCTGCTGCGGAGGGGGGAGGGGGGAGGGAAGGGGTGAGGGGACGGGTGGGGAGGAAATCGGAACGCCGCGCCGCTGGCGGCAGGTTTTCCTAGGCCGCGATCGCAGCGGCCCGAACGGCATTCAGAACCCGCATCAACTCATCGAGTTCCGACGAGGCGAACAGGTCGTCCGGCCCGTGGGGTGCGAGATCGGTGAACGGTGATTCGTAGAGCCGTGCCGCCTCGACCACGCCGTGCTCCGTCAGGTGCTCCACGATGAGGTTGACGAACTCGAGCTGGTTCGCGGTCAGAGTCTTGCCTTCCGTGAAGCTCGCCAGCGCCTGCTTCGCCGCCACCCGGTCCATTCCGACCAGCGAGCGGACGAACAACCCCAGGCCCTGAGCATCCTCCGCCGCGCGGCGGATGTCTTCCGGCTCGCCGACGCCACTCTCGCCAAGCAGCCGCTCCAGCTCGGAGAGGTCGGACGAAGTGAGCGGCCGGTTCAGCCTCAGCTTCGCGACGGCGAGATGATCGAGGTGCTTCTGCAGGAACGCCCGGGCCTTGGCGATGAACCTGGTCTGATCGATGCCAACGGCGCTACCCGACAGCGTGAAATGGGTCTCCTGCCCGATCGAATCCTCGAAATCGGTGTAGACGGGCCGGCGTCGCCGCTTGTCGATGAGGTGGACGAGCCCGCGCAAGCGACGTCGCATCGACTCCAGCATCGGAACCGTGACGTCCTGCCACCACTCGTCGGTCAACACGTCCTGGATGAGCGCCATCTGTTCCCGCACGCTCGGGATCGCGTCCTTCTCCGCTAGGAGCCCGGCGATCTCTCTCAATCGAGCCTGCAGCCCGAAGGTGGGTTCAGAGCGAAGAATGGCGAGCTGCAGCTTCAAAACGATCAGATCGAAAAACCTGGCTTCCTCGCTTTCCGGAGCGAGCCCGGTGGGGAGTCCGGCAACCTCCTGGGACAGCTCGGCGATCGCATCCGTCGTCAGCGCGGTCCACGCCCCAAGGTCAGCGTACATCTCGACCAGACGGCGGTGAGGCCGCACTATGAAGTTGTCGACCTTCATCGCCGCGACCTCGCGCTGCAGCAGCTCAGCGACGGCTCGCCGCACCTCCGATTCGTTCACCGGATCGCCGTGGCTCGCCGCCTGCTCCGGAGGCCGCCGGTCCCGCGGCTGCTCCGCGCACCGATCGAGCTCGACGATCAGCTCCAGCCGCGCGTCGAAGAGCCGCTTGGCGAGCGATTCGGCGGCGTAGCCGTCGGTCCCCGGGATGTCCTGGCTGAAGTACTCGAGGTTCTGGCAGTAGTCGAAGAGGTAGAAGAACTCCTTGTCCCTGCCCGGCCCGAACAGATCCGGGCAGAGCCGGGTGCCGCGCCCGAGCATCTGCCAGAACTTGGTCTTCGAACGCACCAGCTTGAAGAAGACCAGGTTCGCCACCTCCGGGATGTCAATGCCGGTGTCGAGCATGTCCACCGAGATCGCGATGTGTGGAGCCTTGTCCTTGATGGAAAGGTCTTCGATCAGGCTCTGCGCGTACTCGGTCTTGAAGGTGATGACACGCGCGAATGCGCCCTTCAGGTGCGGGTAGTTCGCGTCGAAGCGCTCGGCGATGAACTCGGCGTGCTGCTGGTTCTTGGCGAAGATGATGGTCTTGCCCAGCCGGTCGCCCCCCGCGACCCTCTGGCCGCGCCTCATCAGGTGCTCCAGCACCTTGTCCACGGTGTCCTGGTTGAAGAGCCAGCGGTTGACGGCCTCGGCTTCGACCCGGTCGGGAATGTCTCCTTCGTCGTCCCACTCCAGCGCGTCCCACTGTTCCTTGTCCTCTTCCGACAGCTCGTCGTACTTGATCCCCTCGCGCTGGAACTTGAGCGGCACCGAGACCGCCTGCGGAGGGACGAGAAAGCCGTCGTGCACGGCCTCCTCGAGCGAGTAGGCGTCGGTGGGCACGCCGTCCTCGAGATCGAACAGTCGGTAGGTATTGCGATCCACCTCGTCCTTGGGCGTCGCGGTCAGGCCCACGAGCAGCGAGTCGAAGTAGTCGAAGATGGCGCGGTACTTCTGGAACACCGAGCGGTGCGCCTCGTCGATGATCACGAGGTCGAAGTGCCCCACGCCGAAGCGGCGCTGGCCGTCGCTACCGCGCCCTGCGCGGTCCTGGGACATCTCGTCGATCAGCCCCATCATCGTCGGATAGGTCGAGACGTACACGCGCCCCTCGGCCGTCTTCTCGGTGACGAGGTTCACCGGGGAGGCGTCCGGGAGATGGCGCTTGAAGGCGTTCACCGCCTGGTTGACGAGCGCCACGCGGTCGGCGAGGAAGAGCACGCGCTTGGCCCAGTTACAGCGCATGAGCAGATCGCAGAGCGCGATCACCGTACGCGTCTTGCCGGCGCCGGTGGCCATCACGAGCAGCGCCTTGCGGTCGTGGTCGCGCTCGAACGCCTCGGCGATGCGGCGGATGGCGCGCGTCTGGTAGTGGCGCTCGACGATCGTCGGGCTGATCGCCGCCTCGGCGAGCGGACGACGTGTCTCGCGCCGTTGAATCAAAAGCTCCAGCTCCGCCCTCTTGTAGAACCCCTGCACCCGGCGCGGCGGGTAGCGCGTGTCGTCCCAGAGCCAGTGCTCGTAACCATTCGAGTAGAAGATCACCGGCCGCCGGCCAAACTGCCGCTCCAGGCAGTCGGCATAGAGCTTGGCCTGCTGCTGCCCGGCCCGCGGGTCGCGGCGCGTGCGCTTGGCTTCCACCAGAGCGAGCGGCTTGCCGTCGTCGCCCCAGAGCACGTAGTCCACGAAACCCTTGCCTTCGGCGTTCGGCATGCCGGTGACTTCGAACTCCCGGTCTCGTGCCTGATCGAGCGGCCAGCCGGCCTCCTTGAGCAACAGGTCGATGAAGTAGTCGCGGGTCTCGGCCTCGGAGTAGTCGTGCGTGTCGGGCTGCGCCGCGGCCGCCTGTTTCGCCTTCGCGACCTCGGCGCGCAGGCGCGTGAGCTCCTCGTCGAGGGCGGTCTTGTCGGCGAGGAGCGCCGCGAGGCTTTCGCCTTTCTCGCGCAGGCGCGCTTCCAGCGCCTGCAGCTGCTCGGCGGTCTGCGCCGCCGCCCGAGCGGGCCGCGGCAGCGCGGCCGGGTCGAAGGCGAGGCCCGGCGCCGGCCGGCCCGTACGCCCGTAGGTGCGCGCGAACCAGTAGGCGACATGGAACAGCTCGCGGACCGCCGCGACGGCGTCCGCCTCGGGCACCGGCCGGTGGCTGTGCACCGCGCGGTTGCCGAGCGTGTTGATCACCCGCGCCTTGCTGAACACCGCCTCGCCGGCCGTCTGCTTGAAGCTCGGCTCGTGGATCAGTGCCGAGAGGTTGTCCTGGTACGGCAGCCGGAGCGAAGCGTCGTGCTTGAACGCCCAGCTCACCGCCAACTCCAGCGCCCGGCGGGCATAGAAGCAGGCGGTGCGCGGATCGGCGTGCACGGCGCCTTCCGCTTTGGACGCCGCCTCGAAGACGGCGGCCCATTCGCGCTGGAGAAAGGTGAACTGGCTCATGCTGCAGAGAGCTCTTCGCACATTTCGATGAGCGGGACCGTCTCCACGTCTTCCGCCAGCGGAAAACGTTCCACACCACCATAGACCACGAGACGCCGCTCCGGGCGAACGGCTTCGCAGGCCACGCGGAAGCCACGCTCCAGCTTCGGCGCGAGTCCGCGCTTGATCTCGATCGCCCAGGGCTTGCGATGGCCGGGGAGCTTCAGCAGCAGGTCGATCTCCGCGCCGGCCGCCGTGCGGAAGAAATGCGGCTCGGCGCCATTCGGCGCGGCGGCGATCAGCGACTCGATGGCCAGGCCCTCCCAGCTCCCGCCCACGGCCGGGTGCGCCAGCAGCGCTTCGCGGTCGGCGATCCCGAGCAACGCGTGCACCAGCCCGCTGTCGCGGATGTAGACCTTGGGCGACTTGACCAGACGCTTGCGCACGTTGCCGTGCCAGGGCGTGAGGCGGCGCACGAGAAGCAGGTCCACGAGCAGGTCGAGATACGCGGCGACCGTCTTGCCGTCCACGGCCAGCGCGCGAGCCAGCGCCGCCGCGTTGAGCAGACCACCCTGCTGATGCGCGAGCATCGTCCAGAGCCGGCGCAGCGTCTCGGCCGGGATCCGCGGTCCGAGTTGCGGGATGTCGCGCTCGAGGTAGGTGCGGATGAAGTCCGTGCGCCAGCGCAGGCTCGCCGCATCGGTACCGGCCAGGAGACTCTCGGGAAATCCCCCGCGCAGCCAGAGTACGTCGAGGCGTTCCTGACCGACCTCGCCCGCGTCGAGCGGGCCGAGCTCCAGATAGCGGATGCGTCCCGCGAGCGACTCGCTCGACTGCCTGAGCAGATCGATCGACGCCGAGCCCAGGACGAGGAAGCGGCCCGTCCCGTGTCCGCTGCGGCGGCCTTTGTCGATGAGCCCGCGGAGGCTCCGGAAGAGCTGCGGGGTGCGCTGGATCTCGTCGAGGATGACCAGCTTGTCCGCGTGCTGCGCCAGGTAGAGCTCAGGCTCGGAGAGCTTTGCGCGGTCGGCTTCGGACTCCAGATCGAGATAGACCGTCGGCCGTGTTCCGGCGACTTCATGCGCCAGCGTGGTCTTGCCCGCCTGACGCGGCCCCAGCAGCGCCACCGCCGGAACTTCGGCCAGGGCGGACATGAGCGTCGAGAGAAGCCGGCGAGGGATCATCCATGCAATTATGGAGCTACGCTCCAGAAATGCAAGGATGCCTGGGGCCGATGCCCGGCGCGAGCATTCCCGGGCACATCGGTCACCAGCGCCTTGTGGAACACCGCCTGGCCGGCTGCCTCATAGCACGCCCCGCGTCGTACGACCTCCGGACACGATCCGCGGCGCAATCGCTGGCGCATATTTGGCGCGATTTGTGGCGCGATTCTGGCGCAATTCATCGTAAACCATTGTCCCGTAAGCGATAACGCCTGGCTCTACCGGCTCGTTCAGCGACCGCAATCCGTTTTTCGACCAGCACCTGGAGATCACGTTGGAGGGTGCGTCGAGGAATTTGCGGTAACGCGGCCCTGGTATCTTCAATGGTCACAGAATCCCGCCCCATGAGCACCTCGACGATCTGCGCCTGCCGTTCGTTCAGCCGATGCTCGCGCACGAGCACGTCGCGCCGGATCACTCGTTCGCCGCGCGCCTTGACCTCGTCCATCTGCACGGCCAGTCCCTGCACGAAGAACTCGAGCCAGCCGGTCAGATTCATGTCCTGCTCGCGCACGCTCTGCAGGGCGCGGTAGAACGCCGACCGGTCGCGGTCGTAGAACTCGCTCAGGGTGAACAGGCGCTTGAAGTCGTAGCCCGAGCGGTACAGGCAAAGGGTCGAGAGCAGCCGCGAGGTGCGGCCGTTGCCGTCCACGAACGGATGGATGTGCACGAGCTGGAACTGCGCGATGCCGGCGACGAGCACGGGGTGGATGCCGGCGTCGGCGCGCAGCCACTCGACCAGCTCACGCATCAACGACGGGACCTGCTCGGGCGGTGGCGGCGTGTAGATGATCTCGCGGGTGCGGCGGTTGGCGACGTAGTTCTGGATCAACCGGTACTGCCCGGGCTGGGCGGAACCGCCGCGCACGCCGTCAACCAGCCGCTTGTGGATCTCACGGATCAACCCTTCGGTAATCGGCTCGCCGCTGCCGAGATATTCGGCCACGAGGTTGAAGGCATCACGGTAGTTCAACAGCTCGCGCACGTCGTCGCGGTTCGCACCTTCGACGGTCTCGCCCGCCCACAGCCGCGCCGCTTCGTCGAGCGTGAGCTGCGTGCCCTCGATGTGCGTCGTGTGGTGCGCTTCGAGGAGCAGCGCCCGCTGGCTCATGCGCTCGATCCACTGCTCCGACAGCGTCGCCGCCTCCAGAAACCCCCGCGCCCGCTCGATCGCCGTGAGGGCCGCCGTGATCGAGTTGGTGATGGTGAAGCGCGGGGAAAAGTAGGAAGGGGGATGGCGAAAGTCGGAAGGCATCATAACTCTCCCCGGAAGGCGCGGTGTTGGAGTGAAGCGAAAAGAGACTCTAGAGCACACAGGCTCTGGACATGAGCCGCCTTGGCATTCTCTACAGCACCGACTCGCCGAGTGAGTGCGTCCGCCTGCGCACGGTGCGATCTAGGTATTGGTAGTGACTCAAGCTCTTGGCGACTGATGTTGATGAACGTGCTCCCCACGCCCTTTACTTGGAAGTAGTCGTAGTACCGATCGAGCACCGCGAAGAGAAACTCAGCGCTGACCGGAGCGCCAGATCGAGGCCGGATGGCGGCGAGGCCTCGCCCAAGGCAGTAGACCTTGTCTGCGCGGTTCAATCGTCCAGCGGTGGCACCCCGGACGCAGAAGAGGATGTCCCCTTTAGCACAGAGTCGCGTCGGTTCCGTCGTCCACTGCTTTTCGAGAGGGTAACGGGGACCAAACTCCGTGGGCCCATTCAAGAGAGGAGTTCCATCGCCCGCGACGTTGTATGAGGCACCCGGTGGTGACTGACCCATCAGGACGTCTGCCATCTCGCCCAAAGGTACGCTGTCGCCTCGATGCTCGAAGGGGTCGCCGAACATGTCGAGGAAGATGGATTGGGTGAGGGTGTCGAGTTTCGCGAGGGCGGCGCGGCGCTTGGCCCGCAGCGCGTCCGCCTTGTCCAGGATCGCCGCAATGCGCCGCTGCTCGGGGAGGGGCGGGAGGGGCAGCCGGACTTTTCTCGCAAAGTCCCGGGAGATGCCGCCGACAGTTGCTCCACGAAAGTCCAGGGCAATTGACCGCTGCCCGTGAGGCGAGCGAAGAAAGTGGTACACGTACTCCGGGCACGCCTTGGATTGATCGACTCGCAGGCAGAACACATGTTCGTTGACCGCCGCTTCATGAAACGGAAAGTCCTCACCCACGAAACTCGTCTTACCAGTCGTGGCTCCGTCCTTCACAACAAGGATGTCACGGCTCGCAATTCGCCCGCCTCGAATACTCTCGAAAAAGGGGCGCGGGATTCGTTTCAGAGACGTGAAGTTGAATCCGCCCTCGGCGTTCAAGTGTTCCCCGCCGAGACTCGGAATCTCGCCCGAGTCCACCGAGGCGCCGCCCGCTGGGCGTGCTCCGCTCTCCAACGACGCCAACACAGCTTCTAACGGGACGGCGTTCACCCCAGCATCCCCTCCAGCTCCTTCATCCCCCGCTGGATCTCCTCCTCCAGCTTTGCCAGTTCGGCGAGGATCTCCTTCGGCGGGCGGTGCTCGACGGCTTCGTGGACAACTTCCTTGTAGCGGTTGAGTGAGAGGTCGTAGCCGTTGGCTGCGATGTCGGCCCTGGGTACGCAGAAGCTCTGCGCGGTGCGCGGGCGCTCGCGCTCGCTGCCCTCGCGTTCGGCCCAGCGGGTGAGTACGTCGGGCAGGTTGTTCTTCGGGTGCTCGTCCGCGGCGAGCGCCGTCTTCGGCACCGGGCCGAGCTTGTCCTCGGCCAGCAGCGGCGTGCGCTTGTCGTCGAGGCTCCAGCCGTCGGCCTCCACGTCGTAGAACCAGACGGAGTCGGTGCCGCCGGAGTTGGTCCTGGTGAAGACGAGGATCGCGGTCGAGACGCCGGCGTACGGCTTGAACACGCCGCCGGGCAGCGACACCACGGCGTCGAGCTTCTGGTCTTCCACCAGAATGCGGCGCAGCTCCTTGTGCGCCTTGCTGGAGCCGAACAGCACGCCGTCGGGCACGATCACGGCCGCGCGCCCACCGGGCTTCAAGAGCCGCAGGAAGAGCGCGAGGAAGAGCAACTCGGTCTTCTTGGTCTTGACGATCTGGAGCAGGTCCTTGGCGGTGTTCTCGTAGTCGAGGCTGCCCGCGAACGGCGGATTGGCGAGCACCAGCGTGTAGCTTTCCTCTTCCCCTGCGTGGTCCTGCGCCAGCGAGTCGCGGTAGCGGATGTCCGGGCTCTCGACGCCGTGCAGCAGCATGTTCATGCTGCCGATGCGCAGCATCGTGTTGTCGAAGTCGAAGCCGTGGAACATCCGGTGGTGGAAGTGCTCGTTCTGCTTCCTGTCGTGCAGCAGGTTCGGATACCGCTCGCGCAGGTACTCGCCCGCCGCTACGAGAAAGCCCGCCGTGCCGCAGGCCGGGTCGCAGATCACGTCGGTGGGGGTGGGCGCCGTCAGCTCGACCATCAGCCGGATGATCTGGCGCGGCGTGCGGAACTGGCCGTTCTGCCCGGCGGTGGCGATCTTGGCCAGCATGTACTCGTAGATATCGCCCTTGGTGTCGCGCTCCTCCATCGGCACCTGGTCGAGCAGGTCCACCACCTTCGCGAGCAGGGAGGGCGTCGGGATGGTGAAGCGCGCGTCCTTCATGTGGTGCGCGTAGGTCGAGTCGCCGTTGCCGAGCTGGCGCGCGAGGTCGGCGCGCAGATACGGGAAGACGTGCTCGCCGACGACGGCGAACATGTCGGCCGGGGCGAAGTGCTTGAAGCGCGACCAGCGGAAGTCCTCGTAGGGCCGGCCCCTCGCATCCTTGCCTTCGGGGAAGACCCGCCGCTCCATCGGCTTCGTCAGGCGGTTGGCCTTGTTCTCCTCGAGCGTGTGCAGGTCGTCGAGGCGGCGGATGAAGAGCAGGTAGGTGATCTGCTCGATCACCTCGAGCGGGTTCGAGATGCCGCCGGACCAGAAGGAGTCCCAGATGCGGTCGATCTGATTCCTGATCTCGCCGGTGATCATCGCTCACCCCCCTGTCGCCGCCGGTCTGTGCGCGCGAGGCTCGTAAAGGCTCCCGCCAGTCCGTAGTAGCGCCAGTAATGTCGGTCGCCGCCGAGGTACTCGGTCAGCCGCCGTTGGACGCCTTCAGAACCGACTCTCGCCGCGGTCGCGTTCGCTCTTCCCGTCTCTTTCCTGCGTCTGGCCAAGGACTACCTCATCCGATCGTTGCGCTGGGCGTTTCCCCGCGGCGGCGAGGACCGGGCCGCCGGCGGGGCGCGCAGCGGGTTGACGGCGGCTGCAAAGAGCTGTCGGGCGGATCGTATCGCGGGGGTTCGATTCCTTCAGATCGCGAGCGTCGCCGCCTCCGGCCGCGGGAAGCCGGGCAGATGTGAGCCTGTAGCTGGCCGCGGCGCGTGTGGCCGCGCCCGGCCTCAGCCCCCGCCCTTCGGGGTCTTCGCCGCGGCGTGGAGCTCGGTGACGAGCGCGGTGACGGCGGCCTGGGCGGCGGCGGCGAGGGCGGTGCGGTCGTCGGGGGCGAAGGGGGCGGTCGGGAGCGGCTCGCCGATCGTGACCCGAATGTGGCCGGGGCGGCCGCGGATGGTGCGGGCGGGCAGGGCGTTGCCGGAGCCGTCGATGCCCACCGGCACCACGGGCGCGCCGGCGTCGAGGGCCGCGGCGAAGCCGCCGCGGCGGAAGGGGCGCACCTCGCCGTCGCGGCCGCGGGTCCCTTCCGGGAAGGTGACGACGAGCTCGCCTGAGCGCACGAGCGCGGCCGCCTCGCCGATGCTCGTCCGCGCCGTCTGGTGGGCCTGGCGGTCGAGGAAGACCATCCCCATCGCCCGGATGTAGAGGCCGAGGAACGGGATCCGCGCGAGCTCGCGCTTGGCGACGAAGCGGAGCGGGCGGGGGATCGCGGCGAAGAGGACCGGGATGTCCACGTACGAGGTGTGGTTGGCGACGACGAGCGCGCCGGAGAGGCCGGCGAGCCGTTCGCGCCCGGTGACCGTGAGCCGCTGGCAGTCGAGGGCGAGCACCCCCGGCGCCCAGATCCTCCGGGCGAGCCAGAGCGAGGGGCGGCGGCTCCCGGAAAGGAGGGTCACGAGGAGCGCGAGGGTGATCCAGAACGCCGTCCAGAGGGAGATCACCGTCACCTGCAGGAGGTTCACCGGGACCCAGAGCAGGTCGGTGAGCGTGCGGGCGGGGCGTTCCGGTTCCGGCAACGGCACCTCCGTCAGAGCGCGAGGCGGCTCGCCGCGCTCGCCGCCAGGGGGTCGTCGGCGAGGCCGCGGGCGTGGCGCTGCTCGGCCGCCCAGGCGATCATCGCCGCGTTGTCGCCGCAGTAGGGCAGGGGGACCAGGCGCAGCGCGATCTCCCGCTCGGCGCACCAGGCGGGGAGCGCGCGGCGCAGGAGGCGGTTCGCGGCCACCCCGCCCGAGACCGCGAGCAGCGGGATCGGCCGCCGCCGGTGGAGCCGCGCGAGCCGGTCGAGGAGCTGGCCGACCGCCGCGGCGCGGAAGCCGGCGAGGAGATCGAGCACCGGGGCGGGCGGCTCCGCGTCGTCCGCGATCGTGGTCGCCACCCCTTTTTCCTCGAGCCGGCCGAGCGCGACGAGCGCCTGGGTCTTGAGGCCCGAGTAGGAGAAGAAGAGCTCGCGCCCGGGCGCGGCGATCGTGAGCGGCGCGGCCTCCGCCTGCCCGCGCTCGGCGAGCTCGTCGACCCGCGGCCCCTGCGGGTACGGCAGGCCGAGCCGCTTGCCGAGCTTGTCGAACGCCTCGCCGATCGCGTCGTCGCGCGTCTCGGCGAGCGGCTCGATCCGCCCGTCGGCGACCGCGTAGAGCGCCGTGTGCCCGCCGGAGACGACGAGCCCGACGAACTCCGCCGGCGCGGCCTCGGCCGCCTCCCCCGCCTCCCGGAGGAAGGGGGAGAAGAGATGCCCTTCGAGATGGTGGACGCCGTGGAACGGCAGCCCTCGCGCCCAGGCGGTCGTCTGCCCCACCGCGAGGCCGACGAGGAGCGAGCCGATCAGCCCGGGGCCCTTCGTCGCCGCCACCAGGTCGACCTCGGCGAGGGAGACGCCGGCGCGGGCGAACGCCGCCGCCGAGACCTCCGGCCAGGCGCGGAGGTGCTCGCGGGAGGCGATCTCCGGCACCACCCCGCCGTAGGGGCGGTGGGCGGCGAGCTGGCTCGCGACCACCGAGGCGAGCACGCGGCCGTCGGCCGCGACGAGCGCGCAGGCGGTGTCGTCACAGGAGGTCTCGATGCCGAGCGCGAGCGGGCGGCGCATGGGGGGGCGAGCATACCGCCCCGGCGAAACCGTTCCGGCCGCCGTCACCTACTCGCGCGGGTGGAGGTAGCGGAAGAGGTGGCCGGCGAAGGCGCCGGCGACCAGCTGCACGAGCCAGTAGCCGACGACGTCGCGCCAGCCGAGCGTGCCGAGGATCCCGATCCCGGCCGCCACCGCCGGGTTGAAGGCGGCGCCGGAGAGCGGGCCCACGGCGTAGACGCCGGCGACGACCGTGAAGCCGACCGCGAGGCCGGAGAAGGCGTTGCCGTGGGTCGCCTTCGCGGTGGTCACGAGCAGCGCCACCCAGGCGAGGGCGAAGGTGAAGAGGAGCTCGGCGGTGAGCGCCTGGCTGCGCACGAGCGGGAGCGGCGAGGCGGCCGCGACGCCGAAGAGCTGGCTCGCGAGGGCGGCGGCGAGCGCGCCGGCGAGCAGTTGCGCGACCCAGTAGTTGACCATCTCCCGCCCGGCGAGGCTGCCGCGGCGCCAGGCCGCGAGCGAGACCGCCGGGTTGTAATGCCCGCCCGAGAGATGGCGGCCGGCGAAGACCATGACCATCAGCACGCCGCCGTAGGCGAGGCCGGCGAAGTCGCCGGCGTGCCCGGCGACGGCCGCCATCGCGACCGTGAAGACGAGAAAGAAGGTGCCGATGAACTCGGTGAGGTACTTGCGCATCGCTCCCTCTCCTTTCCGCCCGCGCTGCCGCGGCGCTGGCCGGACCCGTCCCCCGCGGACGCTCTCCGATCCCGGAGCCCCGGCGACCGGGCCGATGCGGTGCGAGGGGAGAGTGCCACCCCGGATCCTAGCCCCGATTCCCCGGGCCGGGGCCGCCGGAAGGGCCGGGTTCCCACCCGCTGGCGCGGGGCCGCGGGCGGGGCGGGCGGATAATCTCGGTTCCAGGAGGTCCCCCCACCGTGAAGACCATCATCGAGCCGTTCCGCATCAAGGTCGTCGAACCGATCCGTTTCACGGAGCGCGCGGAGCGCGAGCGGCTCATCGCCGCGGCCGGCTACAACCCGTTCCGTCTCCACGCCGACGACGTGCTCATCGACCTGCTCACCGACTCCGGCACCGCGGCGATGAGCGCCCGGCAGTGGGCCGGGGTGATGGAGGGGGACGAGTCGTACGCCGGCGCTCGCAGCTTCTTCCGCTTCGAGAGCTCGGTGCGGCGGATCTTCGGCTACAAGCACGTCATCCCCACCCACCAGGGGCGCGCCGCCGAGCGGCTGCTCTGCAACGCCCTCGTCCGGCCCGGGCAGATCGTCCCCGGCAACACCCACTTCGACACCACGCGGGCGAACATCGAGGCCTCCGGGGCGGTCGCCCTCGATCTGCCGGTCGCGGAGGCCTCCGATCTCGACAGCGACTTCCCGTTCAAGGGGAACGTCGACCTCGCCGCGCTCGAGGAGACGCTCGCCCGGCACGGCCGCGAGAAGATCCCGTTCGTCCTCATGACGGTCACGAACAACTCGCGCGGCGGCCAGCCGGTCTCGCACGAGAACCTGCGCGCCGCGCGCCAGCTCGCGGAGCGCTTCTCGATCCCGCTCTTCATCGACTGCGCCCGCTTCGCCGAGAACGCCTGGTTCGTCAAGCAGCGCGAGCCGGGCTACGCGGAGAAGAGCCCGTTCGAGATCGCGCGCGAGCTCTTCTCGCTCGCCGACGGCGCGGTGATGAGCATGAAGAAGGACGCCTTCGGCAACATCGGCGGCGTGATCGCGCTCGAGGACGACGCCTGGGCCGAGAAGGTGCGCACGAACCTGATCCTCACCGAGGGCTTCCCGACCTACGGCGGCCTCGCGGGGCGCGATCTCGAGGCGCTTGCCATCGGCCTCGAGGAGATCCTCGACGAGGATTACCTCCGCTACCGGATCGCCTCGACCGCCTACGTCGGCCGCCACCTCACGGAGGCCGGCGTGCCGGTGCTCAAGCCGTACGGCGGGCACGCGATCTACGTCGACGGCCGCCGCTTCTGCGCGCACCTGCGCGACGAGCAGTTCCCCGGCTGGTCGCTCTCGGTGGCGATGTACACCGAGCTCGGGGTGCGCGCCTGCGAGATCGGCAACGTGATGTTCGGCCACCCCGATCCCGACACCGGCGTCTGGAGCTGGCCCGACCTCGACCTCGTGCGCCTCGCGATCCCGCGGCGGGTCTACACCCAGAGCCATATGGACTACCTCGTCGAGGGGATGGCGGAGCTCTACGCCCGCCGGGAGACGATCCGCGGCCTGCGCTTCCGCGAGCGCCCCGCGGTGCTGCCGCACTTCACGGCGACCTTCGAGCCGGTCTGAGCGCCGGGCGGCACCCGGCGCCGGGCGGCGGCTAGAACGCCGGTCCGAGGAGGACCGCGTTGAGCAGGAGCAGCTCGGTGGCGGGCGCCATCCCCCGGAAGGCCGGATCCTCGGCAAAAGCGATCACCCGCCCGCGGCCGACCGGCTGCTCGACCAGGTAGGCCTTGCCGGCGAGCGCCTGGCGCGCCTCGGGCCAGACCAGCCCGGCGGCCACCAGCCGCTCGGCGGCGGCGTAGAGGCCGGCGTTGCGCCCCCGGTCGGACGACAGCGGGGTGAAGACCCGGCGCCCTTCGACCATCACCTGCACCTCGCCGTCGCTGCCGGCGGCGAGCCAGTGCTCCGGGTCGAGCTCGACGCGGAGGAGCGCTCCGGGCGTCTCCTCGGGCTGCTCGGCGCCCGGGGCGGAGGCGCTCTCCGGCGCCGGCGCCGGCGCGGCGCTGGCCGCCGGGGGCTTCTCGCTCCCCTCGGGGCGTCCGTCGCGCTGCTCCGGCCGCGCCGCGAGCAGCCCCGCCTTCTCCCCCGCCGCCCAGCGCGACGCCTCGCCGAGGGTCACGAGCGTGCCTCCCTCGCGCAGCCAGCTCCGGAGCCGCTCGAGGTCGGGACCGGTGAGCGCCTCGGCGTAGTCGCCCGCGGGGAGGACGAGCACGTCGTAGCGGAAGAGGTCGGCGCGGCGGAGCGCGCGGAGACGCACCGCGCTCACCGCCTGGCCGAAGCGGCGCTCGAGGACGAAGCGCACGGCCCCGGCCGAGAGCGACGAGGCCGGCTCGCCCCAGGCGAGGAGCACCCGCCGGGGGGCGAGCCGCCGCACCCGGTCGCTGCCGAGGGCGATGCCGCTCTCCGGAAAGCCCGAGTCGGCCGCCGTGAAGGTGGTGCCGTGGCGCCGGGCGAGCGCGGCCAGGCGCGTGGCGAGGTCGGGCGGGTTGCCGGCGACGCGGAAGATCGCGGTGCCGGCGGGCCACTCCCGCCCGGCGAGCCGGAACGGCCGCTCCGCCACCTGCGCCTGCAGGCCGTCGGCGAGCGCCGCCACGGTGGCGCTGGCGGTGCCGAGCCCCCACGGGGCGAGGTAGGCGACCCGGGCGGGCGGCAGCGGCTCGGGCGCCGCGGCCGGCGCCTGCGGGTCGTACCGGACGCGGCGGCCGGGTCGCGGGGTGGCGGCCGGCACGAGCTCGACGTCGGCGAGCTCGGCGAGGCTCCAGGCGGTGACGTCGTAGATCTCGCTTTCGAGATGCTTCCCGCGGCGGCGGTCCTGCGCGGCGACGAAGGCGGCATCGAGCGGGGTGTGGGCGACGAGCAGCGTCCGGGCGAGCCGTCCGGCCGGCTGCGCGAGCGGCACCCCGAAGCTCCCGGCCGGGAGCGTGCGGCCGTCGGGGAAGCGGAGCGGCTCGGCGGCCTGCTCGACCTCGATCCCCTGGCGTGCGAGGGCGCGGGCGAGCCATTCGGCCCGGGCCGGATCGTCGCCGGCCGCGAACCAGAGCTCGCGTGCATCGCCGGCGAGCCCCTCGGCCACCGCGCCGCGCCGTTCGCCCACGAAATCGGCGAGGAGCTCCTCGTGGTGGGCGGCGGCGGTGGCAAGCGTCGAGAGCGTCGCGGCGAGGTGCGCCACGATCGTCTCCTCGTAGCGCAGGAGGCTCCCGTCGCGGCGCCGGAAGCGGAGCCCGCGGCTCGACGCCTGCTCGAACGTCATGCCGATCGCGCCGTGGAGCAGCGGCCAGCTCTCGCCGTAGCCGGGGAAGAACGAGTCGAAGATCTCGCGGGTGAAGTAGGGCAGGCCGCGCGCGTCGAAGGTGGCGGCGTTGGCGGCCCCGAAGCGGTCGAGCCAGCGCCGCTGGGTGCCGCTGATGAGCGGATGGTGCGGCTCGGCGGGTGGCGCGAAGAAGTAGGTCGCGTCCCCCCACATCTCGTGGAGGTCGACCACCACCTGGGGGTGCCAGTCGCCGAAGAGCCGCCCCCGGCCGATCGTCTCGGGCTGCGACATCGCGATCCAGTCGCGGTTCAGGTCGAAGAGGTAATGGTTCCCGCGGCCGCCCGGCCACGGCTCGTCGTGCTCGGCGGCGGCCGGCTCGGGATCGGGCTCGGCGGCGCGGCCGAGGAGGTTCTGGTGGACGAAGCGGGCGCGTCCGTCGGGGTTCTGGAGCGGATCGACGAGGACCAGCGTGGCGGCGAGGATCCGCTCGACCTCCGGGTCGCCCCGGGCGGCGAGCAGGTGGTAGGCGAGCGCGAGCGCCGCCTCGCTCGGCGAGAGCTCGTTGCCGTGCACGGCGGCGAGCACCCAGACCGCGACCGGCAGCTCGCGCACCAGCCGCGCCTCGTCGGCGGCGGCGAGATCGCGGGGGTCGGCGAGCCGGGCGAGGCCCGCGCGCACCTCTTCGAGCCGCGCCATCCGCTCGCGCGAGCCGATCACGAGCAGGTGGAGCGGCCGCCCCTCCCAGCTGCGCGCGTACTCGACGAGCCGCGCCCGGTCCGGGGCGGCGGCGGCGAGCGCGCCGAGGCAGGCCGCGATCTCTTCCGGCGTGCTCACCTCGGCGCCGAGCTCGTGGCCGAGGACGGTCGCGGGCGCGGGGATCGCGGGATCGTAGGCGGCGGCCGGAGCGAGCGGCGAGCCGGCCAGGGTGACGGTGAGGAGGAGGGTGGCGAGCAGGGACACGGGCACTCCGATCCCGGTCCGGCGAGAGGACCGGCCCCGCGATCGTAACGCGGCCGCCACCACCGCACGCAACTACGCCCCGCGATCCTGCGTACTGCCGGACAGGAGGTGACCGCATGAGCCCGCGTCCGCTCCGCCGCTCGCCCGACCACCGGATGATCGCCGGGGTGATCGGCGGTCTCGCCGACCACTTCGGCCTCGACCCCACGCTCCTGCGCGTGGTCTACGTCCTCGGCTCGATCCTCTCGGCGGCGTTCCCGGGGATCCTCGTCTACGTCCTGCTCTGGATCGTGATGCCCCTGCGCCGGCCGGGGGAGTAGGCCGCGAAGAGGCGCGGGACGGCGCTCCGCCTCAGCGGGCGAGCGCCCCCCGGGCGCCGCCGCCGATCAGCGTCGCGAGGCTCGCGAGCACGCGCGGCAGCGCGAGGCCGCCGGGAGAGGCGAGGTAGCGCGGCTCCCAGAGCGGTTCGAACTTCTCCTTGAACTGCCGCAGGCCCTGGAAGTTGTAGAAGTGCTCGCCGTGCCGGAAGGCGAGCGCGCCGGCCCGGCTCCAGAGCGGCGCCAGGCGGCGCTCCTCGAGACCGGAGAGCGGCGCCATGCCGAGGTCGAGCCAGCCGTAGCCCTGGTCGCGGCCCCAGAGCGCGAGCTGCAGGAAGAGGTAGTCCATCACCCCCGCCGGCGCGGCCGGCAGGTGGCGCATGAGGTCGAGCGAGAGCTCTTCGCGGTCGGCCCCGAGCCAGAGGTTGGCGAACGCCACCAGCCGCTCCCCCTGCCAGACGAGCGCGGCCGGGCAGCGGCGCAGGTAGTCGGGCGCGAAGCGGCCGAGCGAGAAGCCTTTCTCGCGGGTCGCGCGGGTGGCGAGCCAGCAGTCGGAGATCTCGCGCATCGCGTCGAGATGCGCGGGGACCGCCGCCGCCGCGACCACCTCGAAGCGCACCCCCTCCCGGGCGAGCTTGCGGTCGACGTGCCGCAGCCATTTGCGCTCCGGGCCGGCGAGCGAGAAGCCGGGCAGCGGCACGCGGGCCGCCTCGCCGAGCTTGAGCAGCGAGAGGCCGAGGTCGAGATAGAGATGGAGGCTTTCGGGCCGCGCCTGGTAGAAGACCGTCCAGCCATCGTGGCGATCGACCAGGTCGCGGAACTCCCAGGCGAGCTCGCGCTGCTCGGCCGCAGCGCCGACCGGATCGCCCATGGCGATCCAGCACCGGTTCTCGACGCCGTACATGAGGAACGCCGCGCCGCCGGGGTGCCAGAGCAGGCGCTTGTCGCCGAGCAGCGCGAGGTGGGCGCCGGTCGCCCGGGAGCGGGCGACGACGGCCGCCGCGCGCTCGAGGTCGGCCGCTCCCGGCGCGGCGGGTGCCGCCGCGGCCGGGCGCAGCAGCCGCGCCGCCGCGACGAGCACGAGGAGCGCGAGCACGCCGACCGTGGCGCGCAGGAAGCGCGGCGCGTCGCCGTGCAGCGCGAACCGCCACCAGAGCTCGTGCGCCCAGGCGACGTGCTTGTGCGCGAAGAGGCCGAGCCAGGTCGTGCCGATCAGCACCAGCGCGATCGCCGCGTTCCAGCCCGCCGTGAACGGCTGGGCGAGCAGCGCGGAGCGGCGGTAGAAGCTCCGGCGCGCCGGCAGCAGCGCTCCGAGCAGCGCGGCGAGCAGGAGCGCCTCCTCGTAGTCGAAACCCTTGAGGAGGCTCGCCCCGATGCCGACGGCGAGCAGCAGGGAGGCGAGCAGCCAGGCGGCATCGAGGCGGCGTTCGAGGCCGCGGGCGAGCAGCAGCAGCCCCGCGCCGGCGAGCGAACCGAGGAAGTGGGAGGCCTCGACGACCGGCAGCGGCACGAGGCCGTGGAGCAGCCGCAGCCGCTCCGGCAGCGCCGGCGTCGCTCCCGACAGGAGCAGGACGGCGCCGGCGGCGAAGGCGCCCACGGCGAGCGCCGGCGGGGCGAGCGCCGGCAGCAGCCGCGCGAGCGCGCGGCCGGCCCGCTGCAGCCCGGCCCGCCGCTGCCCGAGCTCGCGTGCAACGAGCAGCGCGAGCGCCACCGCCAGCGGCAGGAGGTAGTAGAGGAAGCGGAAGACGACCAGCGACCCGAGCAGCGCCGCCGGCTCGCCGCTGCCGGCGAGCAGGAGGAAGACCGTCTCGAAGACCCCCAGCCCGCCCGGCACCTGGCTCGCGATGCCGGCGAGCTGGGCGAGCAGATAGATCGCGAGGAAACGCCCCGGCGCCGGGGTGAACGCCGCCGGCAGCAGGAGCCAGAGGACGCTCCCCGCGACGATCCAGTCGGTGACCGCGACCGCGAGCTGGGCGACCGCGAGCCGGGGCGCGGGCAGCTCGAGCTCCCACCCGCCGATCGCGAACGGCCGGCGGCGGAGCGCCACCAGCGCGAGATACGCCCCGAGGAGCGCGAGCAGGACGAAGCCGAGCGGCCGCGCCGTCGCCCCCGGCAGGTGGAGGGCGGGTGGCAGCGCCGGCGGCAGGAGCGTGAAGGCGACGCCCGCGAGGCCGCAGAAGCCGGCCCAGAACGTGACGACCACGAAGAGCGAGAGCCGGGCGACGTCGAGCGCGGAGAGCCCCGACGCGCCGTAGAGCCGGTAGCGCGCCGGCGCGCCGACGATCAGCGTGTGGCCGACGCTGTTGCTCAGGGCGCAGCTGACGAAGGAGGCCATCGCGACCCGCCCCCAGGGGAGCCGCCGGCCGAGATAGGCGAGGCCGAGCCGGTCGTAGAGGGTGAGGACGCCGTAGCTCGCGAGCGTCAGCAGGAGCGCGCCGGCGAGCCGCGGCCGCGCCAGCGCCCGGGCCGCGTCGAGCACCTGCCGGAGGTGGACGGTGGCGAGCTCGCGGTGCAGCGCCGTGAGCGCGAGCGCGAAGAGCGCCACCGCCACGAGCGGCGGCGCGACGTGCTCGAGCCGCGTCCAGAGCGCGGCGAGACGTCCGGTGCGGCGGCCGGCCGTCGTCACCTCGCCCGCAACGGCGGCGCGCTCCGGCGCCGTCTCCCCCGTCGCTGTCGTCATGGCCGGATAGGTTAGTCGAGGTCGGGGCAGCCGGTACCGCTGCCAGCGCGGCGGCGGTCCGAGGCCACGGCGGGAGGACCGCCCGAAACGGCACCGGCCGCCGCCACGCGAGGCGCGGCGGCGGCCGGTCGGTTTCAGCCGAGGAGGATCAGAAGCGGAAGAAGAGGCCCACCTCGGCGAGCAGCGGATCGACCTTCAGCTTGCCGATGTCGGTCTTCTGCTCCAGACCCATGTACCGCACGCCGAAGTGCAGCCCGCTGTCGCGGACCGGCTTGAACGGCACGTCGAGGCCGAGCTGCGCGCCCCAGACGAAGTCGCTGTCGAAGGTCGCCTGCAGGCGGCGGTCACCGACCCAGTAGTTCGGGTCGGCCATCCCGCCGAGGCCGGCGAACAGGCCGACGTAGAGATCGGTCGTGCAGCAGCCGAGCAGGTGGAGGTTCGGGCCGACGGTCAGCGCGTAGAAGGTGACGTTGTGGCTGGCGGAGCCGCTGGTGCCGATGGCGCGATCGAGGCGGTACTTCGTGTCCGCCTTGCCGGCGAGGCCGCCGACTTCGAGGCCCCAGGTCTGGTTGAAGCGCCGCTCGAGCGCGAGGCCGAGCCCGAAGCCGGTCTCGGTCTTGAACCGCTCGTGCGCCGGGTCGTCCCAGATCATCACGTGGCGGCTCTGCTTGCCGTCGGTCGGCGAGAAGGCGAGCAGCGACGGCCGCAGGATCCACGGCAGGTGGGAGGCCGTGACGGTGGCGCTCCCGCCGGCGCTGGCGCCGGCGGCGTTGCGCGCCTCGCAGCTGAACTCGTACGGCTGGTCGGGGCAGCTCGGGACCGGCGGCTCGTAGGTCACCGCGAACGGCGCCGCGGTGACGGCGAGCGGCGTCGCGTGCTTCGGACCCGCGACCCCGAGCTTCGCCTGCGACTCGTGGAACCCGCCGCGCATCGTCACCTGCACCGGCTCGTGCACCTTCACCGCGGCCGGCTCGACGTCGATCTCGCACCACGGCGCGCACTGGCCGACCTCGACGCTCTTCGTGCAGCTGACGGGCGGCGGCGGCGGCAGCGGCTTGGCCTCGCCCGGGCCGAAGTAGGCGAGGTTGCCGCACGTCTTGGGCAGCAGGAAGCGGTAGAAGTGCCGGAACCGCTGCGGCGGCGGCGGGGCGGTGACGGTGACGGTGAGGGTCAGGTCGGCGCTGTACGGCGCCGGGTCGGCCACGGTGAAGTTCGTGCCCGGGACCGCGATGGCGTGAGCCGCCTCGCCGGCGCGGGCCAGCGTCACCTGCGCGCCCGGATCGCTGCCGGTCAGATCGATCGCGACCTGCGGGTTCTCCCGCTCGCACTGGCGCGTGGCCGCGATGCCGCAGTTGGGCGGCGGCACCGGCGCCGGCTCCGGATCGTCGATGCCGACGACGATCTCGAAGGCGGCGTAGTCGCGCGCGAGGTCGATGCACGGCGGCGCGATCACCCCGAGCTTGCCGCGGGCCGGACGGTACGCCATCCAGCGCACCTCTTCCTTGCGATAGACGTTGCGCTCGAGCACCCCTTCCCCGCTCCGGATCGCCGCGATCAGCGCCTCGGCGATCTCCGGCGACAGGGAGGCGTCCTGGGCGACCAGCTCGCGGAAGCCGGCCTCGAGCTCGGGCAGGCGCTTCTGGAGGTCGGCCAGATCTTTGATCGGCTTGCGGGTGACCGCGTGGGGACCGCCCAGGGCGCGGACCCAGTGGCCCCGGCACTGGGCGGCATCGGCGGCGGCCGCGGGGCCGGCGAGGCCGACGAGCAGCGCGGCCGTCAGTCCGAGGCCTGTCAGGGTGCGAGAGATGATCTTCGGGTTGTCCACTCTGTCTTTCATCGGAGGCTCCTTGAACGAAGCATCGGACCGCTTCGGCGACTATCCGTAAAGGTAACACTTCCGCGCCCCCGGGGGCACCTCCCGCGGGGTGGGGAGGCCGTTCTGCGCGGCCGTGCCCGCCCCCTGCTACCATTCTTCCCCCCGACGGCCCGCACGCGCCGCTGGCAACGCCGGGCCGCCTCGCGCCATGACCACACGCTTCGCCATCAACGGCCTCGGACGGGTGGGACGCGCCCTCGTGCGCGTCGCGCCCCGCTACCCCGGCCTCGAGCTGGTGGCCGTCAACGACCCGGCCACCCCGGAGCAGGTGGCGCACCTGCTGCGCTACGACACCGTCCACGGCCGGGCCGAAGAGGAGATCGGCTGGGAGGCGGGGGCGCTGCGGCTCGGCGGGCGGCGGGTGCCGCTCTCGAACGCCGCCACCCCGGAGGCGATCGACTGGGGGGGCACCGCGCCCGCGATCGTGGTCGAGGCCACCGGCCGCTTCCGCCAGCGGGCGCTCGCCGCCGGGCATCTGCGCGGCGGCGTCGAGCGGGTGATCGTCTCGGCGATCCTGCCCGACGCCGACGCCACCTTCTGCATCGGGATCAACGAGGAGACGTTCGACCCGGCGCGCCACCGGGTGATCTCGAACGCCTCCTGCACCACCAACTGCCTCGCCCCGCTCCTGCGCGTCCTCGACCGCGCCTTCGGCGTCGAGCGGGCGCTGATGAACACCGTCCACTGCATGACCAACAGTCAGCAGCTCGTGGACATGGCGCACCCCGACCCGCGCCGGGCGCGCGCCGCGCCCGCCAACATCATCCCCACCACCTCGGACGCGATCCCCTCGATCGGCTGGGTGATGCCGGAGATGGCGGGGCGGGTCGAAGGGCTCGCGATGCGGGTGCCGATCGTCGCCGGCTCGCTCGTCGATCTCACCGTGCTGCTCGCCCGCGACGCGTCGCGGGAAGCGGTCGCCGACGCCTTCCGCGCCGCCGCCACGGGCGAGCTGGCGGCGATCCTCGGGGTGACCGACGAGGAGCTCGTCTCGGCCGACTTCGTGGGCGAGCCCCGCTCGGCGGTCGTCGACCTGCCGCTCCTCCAGCAGGCGGGGGCGCGCCTCTTCCGGGTCGTGGCCTGGTACGACAACGAGTACGGCTACGCCCACCGGCTCGCCGAGCTCGTCCTCCATGTCGGGGCCCGGAGCCGGTGAGGGCGCGGCGTAGCCACCGCCCGGGCGGCCGGAGAACCCCGTCGGAATGAGCGACCCCGGCTTCGACCTCGCCGTCGCGGGGCTGCTGCCACCGCTGCCCACGGCGCTCGTCGCCGGCCGGGCGGGCGAGCTGCTCGCGCCGCTCCGCTTCCTGCCCGCGGGCGAGCTGCCCGGCGGGGAGCCGCCGGCGGTCGACCGCCGGGCGCTCGCCGCCGCGCTCGCCACGACCAACGCCGCCTACGGCCATCCGGAGGCCGCCGCGCTCGCCGCACGGCTCGCCGATCCGGCCACCCGCGTGGTGGTCGCCGGCCAGCAGGTCGGCCTCTTCGGCGGGCCGCTCTACACGCTGGTGAAGGCGGTGGCGGCGACGCGCTGGGCCGAGGCGCTCACGGCGCGGGGGGAGCCGGCGGTGGCGATCTTCTGGATGGCCACCGAGGACCACGACTGGCAGGAGGTGACCCGCGCCGTGCTCACCGCCGGCGACGCGGTCCACCACTTCGATCTCGGTCCCGACCCGGCGCCGCTCCTGCCGGTCGGGCTGCGCACCCTCGGCGCGCGGGTGGAGCGCCTCTTCGCCGCGCTCGGCCCGCTCCTGCCCGGCGAGCGGGGTGCCGCCTGGCTCGCCGAGCTCGGCCGCTGGTACCGCCCCGGCGCCCGGTTCGGCGAGGCGTTCGCGCGGCTCCTCGCCCGCCTGCTCGGCCCCCGCTGTCCGCTGCTGCTCGACGCCCTCCTCCCCGAGCTGAAGGCCGCCGAGGCCCCCTGGCAGGCAGCGCTCGTCGCCCGGCGCGACGAGGTGGCCGCCGCGCTCGCCGCCGCCGACCGCGCGGTCGAAGCGGCCGGCTTCCCGCTCCAGGTGGCGCCGCAGCCGGATGCCTCCCCGCTCTTCCTGCTCCGCGACGGCGCCCGGCGGCGGATCGAGTGGCGGCCGGGTGGGCGGTTCGCGCTCCGCGGCGCTCCCGGCGAGCATCCGATCGCCGAGCTCGAAGAGGCGCTCGCCGGCAACCCCACGGTCGTCGGTCCCGGGGTGCTCGCCCGGCCGGCGATCCAGGACGCGGTCCTCGGCACGACGCTCCAGGTGATGGGGCCCGGCGAGGTCGCCTACCTCGCGCAGGCGAGCGCCGTCTACCGGGTGCTCGGGATCCCGGCGCCGTGGGTGACGCTCCGGCCGCAGGCGCTCCTGCTCGAAGCGCGGCAGCGGCAGCACCTCGCCGACCTCGGGATCCCGCTCGCGCGGCTGCTCACCGATCCGGAGGGGGCGGCCCGGGAGCTCGGCGAGCGCGCCGGCGGCGACTTCGTCGCCCCGGTCCGCGAGACGGTGCTCGCGGCGCTCGACGCGCTCCGCGACCCGGCGGTCGCCCTCGACGCTCAGCTCGAGCGGCCGTTCGCGAAGACCCGCGACGGGATCGCCCACTCCCTCGAGCTCTTCGCCACGCGGGTGGCCGCGGCGGCGGCGCGGCGCGACGAGGGGCGCACCCGGCGCTTCGCCCAGCTCCGCACCGCCTGCCTGCCCGACGGCCATCCCCAGGAGCGGCTCCTCACCGGCGGGCTCCTGCCGGCCCGCCACGGCGAGGAGCTCATCGCCGCGCTCTTCGCCCAGCTCGACCTCGATCCGCGCCGGCTCTCGGTGATCACGCCGTAGCCGGGCCGGCCGGCCGGTTTCGTCTAGAGTCACGCGCATGAGCGCAACGGTCGACGTTCTCGCGGTCGGCGCCCATCCGGACGACGTCGAGCTCGGCTGCGGGGGGACCCTCGCCCGGCTCGCCCGCGCCGGGCGGCGCGTCGGCATCCTGCACCTGACGGCGGGGGAGATGGGCACCCGCGGCAGCGCCGCGGAGCGGCGGGCGGAGGCCGAGCGGGCGGCGGCCGCGCTCGGCGCCGTTTCCCTCGACTTCCTCGACTGCGGCGACGGCGGGCTGCGCACCGGCCCGGCCGAGGAGGAGGCGCTCATCGCCCGCCTGCGGGCGCTGCGGCCCGAGCTCGTCCTCGGCCCCACCCCGGCCGACCGCCATCCCGATCACGGCCGTGCCCACCGGCTGCTCGCCGACGCCTGCTTCTACGCCGGGCTCGCGCGGCGGGGCACGGGCGAGCCGCACCGGCCGGCGGCGCTCTTCAGCTACATGCAGCACGACGATTTCGCGCCGAGCTTCGTGGTCGACGTGACCGACGGCTGGGCGGCGAAGATGGCCGCGCTCGACGCCTACGAGAGCCAGATCCACCGCGACGGCGCCGCGGCGCGCAGCGAGCCGCTCACCAAGGTCGCCTCGCGGGAGTTCCGGCGGGCGGTCGAGGGGCGGGCGCGCCACTTCGGGATGCTCGTCGGCGCCGAGCTCGGCGAGCCGTTCTGGAGCCGGCTGCCGCTCGCGGTCGGCGATCCGTTCCGGCTCCTGCCCGGAGGGCTGCGATGAGGATCGGGATCAGCTGCTACCCCACCTACGGCGGCTCGGGGATCGTGGCGACCGAGCTCGCGATGGCGCTCGCCGCCGGCGGCGACGAGGTCCACGTCCTCTCCTACGCCCTCCCCACGCGGCTCTCGCTCGTCAACCCCCGGCTCTTCTTCCACGAGGTCGTCGCCGCTCACTACCCGCTCTTCGAGTATCCGCCCTGGTCGCTCGCGCTCGCGAGCACGATGGTGGACGTCTGCCACCACCACCGGCTCGACCTCCTCCACGCCCACTACGCGCTGCCGAACGCGGTCTCGGCGGTGCTCGCGAAGAAGATCCTCGCGCCGCATCCGGTGCCCGTCGTCACCACCCTCCACGGCACCGACGTGACTCTGATCGGCAACGATCCGAGCTACCTCCCCACCACCCGCTGGGGGATCCTCGAAAGCGACGCGGTGACCGCGGTCTCGGCCTCGCTGCGCGACGCCACCGTCGATCAGCTCTGCCTCGCGGGCAAGGCGATCGAGGTGGTGCCGAACTTCATCGATCCCGAGCGGTACGAGCAGGCCCGCCATCACCCCGGCGCGCGGCGCTGGGCGCGGGAGGGGGAGAAGCTCCTCGTCCACATCTCGAACTTCCGGCCGGTGAAGCGGGTGCTCGACGTGGTGAAGGTCTTCGCGCAGGTGGCGGCGCGGCTCCCCGCCCGCCTGCTGCTGGTCGGCGACGGTCCCGAGCGGGCGCGGATCGAACAGCACTGCCGCGAACACGGCGACTGCGACCGCGTCGTCTTCCTCGGCAACTTCCCGGTGATCGAGGAGGTGCTCGTGGGGGCCGACCTCTTCCTCCTCCCCTCGGAGACCGAGTCGTTCGGCCTCTCCGCGCTCGAGGCGCTCTCCTGCGCGGTGCCGGTCGTCGCCAGCCGGGCCGGCGGGCTCCCGGAGGTCGTGGTCGACGGGGAGAACGGCTTCCTCCGGCCGGTGGGGGACGTCGACGGGATGGCGGCCGCCGCGCTCTCGCTCCTCACCGACCCGGAGCGGCACCGCCGCTTTGCCGCGCACGGGCGGCAGTGGGCCACGACGCGCTTCGCCAAGGCGGCGATCGTCGAGCGGTACCGCGAGGTCTACGCCCGGGCGATCGCCGCGGCCCGGGGCTGATGGACGAGGCCGGCTACCTCGCCCCCGCCGCCCCGGCCGAGGCGGAGGTCCGCGACCGGGGCTCCCGCTTCCGCGCCCGGCTCGTGCCGTGCCGCGACGAGACCGCCGCCCGGGAGGCGCTCGCCGCGATCGCCGCCGCCGATGCCGACGCCACCCACCACTGCTGGGCGTGGCGGCTCGGCGACCCGCCGCACGAACGCGCCGCGGATGCCGGCGAGCCGGCCGGCACGGCGGGGGTACCGATCCTCCGGGCGCTCGCCGGCGCGGGCGTCTCCGACGCGCTCCTCGTCGTCACCCGCTGGTTCGGGGGCACGAAGCTCGGCAAGGGGGGGCTCGCCCGCGCCTACGGGTTCGCGGCGCGCGAGGCGGTGGCCGCGGCGAGGCTCGAACGGCGCGTGCCGACGGTCGAGCTCCTGATCGAGGCGCCGTTCACCCAGCTCGGTGCGGTACGCCGGCTGCTCGCGCTGCCCGGGATCGAGCTGCTCGCCGAGAGCTACGGGGAGGTGGCGCGGCTCGCACTGCGCGTCCCGCGCGCGCGGCAGGAGGAGCTCGCGGCGGCGCTCGCCAACCTCGGCCTCACCCTCGCTCCCGCGAACGCGGATCACGAGCGCGGCTAGCCCGCCGCGAGGCGGCACCACGTTGCCGTCGCCGCGGCGCTCGGCTAAGCTAGCGCCGCTGTCCCACCCCTCATCGACAGAGGAGCTCGCCAATGAGCGATCCGATTGCCACTCCGCCGCCACCGCCGCCCGCCTCCGCGCCCGGCGACAACCGCACCGTGATGTTCGTGCTCTCGTATCTCGGCCTGCTCGCGCTGATCCCGCTGCTCGTCGAGAAGAACGACACCGAGGTGCAGTGGCACGCCAAGAACGGGCTCGTGCTCACGATCGCCTGCATCGTCGTCTTCGTCGTGCTGAGCATCCTCGGGATGGTGCCGACGGTCGGCTGTCTGACCGTCTTCATCTACCCGCTCGTCACCCTCGGCTGGCTGATCCTCGCGATCCTCGGCATCGTCAAGGCGACGAAGGGCGAGCGGTTCATCATCCCCGGCCTCTCGGGCTTCGTCGAGAAGTTCTGAAGCGGCGCCGCGCTCGCTGCTCGCGGCAGCCGTGAGCAGCGAGCGCGTCTACCGGATACCGGGAGCGCGACGGAACCGACTCCTGCGGCGATGAGTACCTACCGGCAGGTGAACCTCCTCGTGGCTCTCCTGCTGTTCGTGGGCCTCGGCGCCGCCTCCCGGCTCCAACTGACACCGGACGGCGAAGGGCTCGCGCTGCCCGGCTCCGGGCGGCGCCTGCCCGAGCTCTGCTTCGTCAAGCGCACCACCGGCGAGCCGTGCGGCGGCTGCGGTTCGGGCCGCGCCTTCGTCCTCGCGCTGCGGGGCGATCCCGCCGGCGCCTGGCGCCTCCACCCGACCGGCGTCCTCTACGCCCTCTGGATCGCCGCCCAGATCGTCCTGCGCACCCTGCTCGCCCTGCCCTGGCGGTGGCGGCCGGGGCCCCGTTTCATCGCCACGGAGGTGGCCGTCTCCCTCGGCACCCTCTGCCTGCTGCCTTTCACCGGCCTCGCCCACTGACGGGCCGGGCCCAGCCCGGAGAGCACGATGACGACCGACCTGAACCCGCTCGCGCCCCCCCCGCCGCCGCCACCGCCGTTCCCTCCCTCGGGCCCCGCCGGGAACCCGTTCCCCTGGGAAGACCGCGCCCGGCTCGGCTTCGTCAACGCCTACCTCGGCGGCGTGCGCGAGCTCCTCACCGCGCCGGCGGCGGCCTTCGCCCGGATGCGCGAGCGCGGCGACTACGCGAGCCCGCTCCTCTTCGCCATCGTCTCGGCCATCCTCGGGGCGCTCTTCTCCGGACTCTGGTCGTTCGCGTTCAAGCCGACGAACTGGCTCGCGATGCTGCCCGGCGATCTCGGCGAGCAGGCCGGTGCCGCCGCGGCGATCGCGGCCGGCGGGTTCTTCTTCCAGCTCATCCTCGTACCGATCATGACGATGATCGGGCTCCTGATCGGCGCCGGGATCACCCACCTCTTCCTCCTCCTCTTCGGCGGCCTCCAGCAGTCGCCTTCCGGTTTCGAAGGGACGTTCCGCGTCGTCGGCTACTCCTCGGTGACCCAGCTCGCCAACCTCGTGCCGATCGTGGGGCCGCTGGCGGGGACGATCTGGGCGATCGTGCTCCTCGTCCTCGGGCTCGCCCGGCTCCACCGCACCACGCAGGGGCGGGCGCTCGCGGCGGTCTTCGCGCCGCTCGTGCTCTGCTGCGTCTGCGCCCTGTTCGCCGCCATCCTGGCGGGCGGGCTGATCGCGGGAGCCATCAAGGGCGCCGGCGGGTTCTGAGGTGGCCGACGCCTCCGTCCGCCAGCTCGGTCTGCTCTGGGGCGGCGCGGCGCTCCTGCTGCTCGCGCTCGCCCCGTTCGGCCCCTGGCTGGCGGCGGCGCTGCCACCCTGTCCGTTTCTCGCCCTCACGGGTCTGCCCTGCGCGGCCTGCGGGACGACGCGGGCGGCGCTCTCTCTCGCCGAGGGCCGCCCGCTCGCGGCGCTCGCGGTCAACCCGCTCGCCGCCCTCGGCTGGGGCGCCGCCGTCGCCGGCGGCCTCGCCGCGCTCCTCCTCCGCCTGGCCGGGCGCCCGCTGCCACTTTTGCCGGGCTGGCCGCACCGGTGGCGGTGGCCGCTCGCCGCGGCGCTCGGCGCCAACTGGCTCTACCTCGTGGCGCGGCACCTCACGGCGCGGTAGGATTCCCGAGCTTCCTCCGGTGCCTCCGTGAACACTCCGGCCACCTCCCCGCTGCGGCGCCTCGCCGGTCTCCTCGTTCCGGCCGCCGTCGCCGGCCTCTTCCTCTTCCAGATCTGGCAGGTGGAGCTGAGCAGCGGCCGCCGCATCGGGATCGTGATCAGCGAGGCGGCGGCGGGGGGGTTCACGATCGTGAGCCTCCAGCCCGGCCAGCCCGCCGAACGGGACGGGCTCGCCGTCGGCGACCGGGTGCTCGCGGTCAACGGCCACGAGGTGCGGAAACTGCTCGACTACCACGCGGTGGCGGCGCGCTTCACCCGCGCCGAGCCGGTCGTCTACCGCGTCCTGCGCGGCACGGAAGAGGTCCAGGTCACGGTGCGCCCCGGCATCCCGCTGCCGTGGCTCCAGAGCGCGCTCACCGCGCTCACCCTCCTCGCCTACCTCGCGATCGCCTGGCTGATGCGCGAGCAGGCCGGTGGCGACCTGCGCGCCCGGCTGCTGCAGCTCTTCACGATCGCCGTGGCGCTCGAGCTGGCCGCGCCCTCCTCGGAGCAGCTGATCGGCAACTCGCCGCTCATGCTCGCGGCCGGGCTCTTCTACCTCGGGATCACCGGCATCCAGATCGGTCTCGAGCTCCATCTCGTCTCGCTGATCCCGGAGCGGCAGGCGTGGGTCTCCCGGTGGCCGTGGATGGTGCCGCTCTTCTACGCCGCCGGTCTCACCGCGACCCTCCTGGTCGCGGCGGGCTTCCTCTCCGACGGCCTCGGGTTGGGGCTCGTGCCGTGGAGCGCGCGCGGCGCCTACCGCACCCTCTTCCATTTCGGCTTCCCCGCCTGGGCGCTCGGGGTGGCCTGGCTGCTCGGCCGGCAGGCGACCCGGCACCCCGAGCCCCGCGGCCGGCAGCAGGCCGGCCTGGTGCTGATCGGTCTGCTCCCCTGGGTCGCCTCGGTCCTGATCGGCAGCGCTCACGACCTGCTCGGCATCACCCGCTGGGCGTGGCTCGACCAGTGGCCGCTGATCCTGCTCCCGTTCCCGGTGGCGGTCTTCGTCGCGATCTACCGGTACCAGCTCTTCGACATCGAGCTGGTGGTCCGGCGCGGCCTCCTCTACACGGCGCTGACCACGAGCCTCCTGCTCGTCTTCTACGCCGCGCTCGGCGCCGGCGGTGCGCTCTTCTCGCACGCGGTCGGCAGTCAGCACGCCTCGGTCTGGGTGATCGCCGGTGCGACCCTGCTGCTCGGCCTCCTCTTCGCGCCGCTGCGCCAGGCGCTCCAGCGGCTCATCGACCGCCGGTTCTTCCCCGAGCGCTCGGCGGTGCGGCAGCGGCTCGTGGCGCTCGCCCGGGAGCTGCCGGCGCTCGGCAAGCTGCCGCTCATGGGGCGGCACCTGGTCGGCCAGCTGACCGGGATCTTCGGCATCGACTCCGCGTCGCTGCTGATCGCCACCCCGCAGGGCCAGCAGCTCGTCACCCTCGCCTCGACGCTCGTCGATTTCGAGGAGCAGTTCGACCAGTCGTTCCTCCTCTCCCCCGACGACCCCGGCATCCAGCTCCTCTGCCGGGCGGCGCGCCCGCTGCCCGCCCGGCAGCCGGCGGCGCACAGCGCCTCGATGGCGCAGCGCCTCCACCGCCTCGACGCCGAGCTCACGGTGCCGCTGCTCGCCCAGCAGCGGCTCGTGGGGCTCCTGCTGCTCGGCGAGAAGCGCGACCAGCGGCCGTTCACGAGCGAGGAGCTCGAGCTGCTCAACCTGCTCAGCCACCACGTGGCGACGGTCTTCGAAAACGCGCGGCTCTTCGAGTCGGCGACCTTCGAGGGGCTCACGGGGATCCTGCGCCGGGAGGCGATCCTCGAGGAGCTCGACCTCGAGCTGAACCGCGCGCTGCGCTACCACCGACCGCTCGCCCTCGCCCTCGCCGACCTCGACCACTTCAAGGCGGTCAACGACCGGCACGGGCATCTCGCCGGCGACCTGCTGCTCAAGCGCGCGGCGCAGGCGCTCGCCGCGCCGCTGCGCGCGACCGACGCGGTGGGCCGCTTCGGCGGCGAGGAGTTCCTGGTCGTGCTGCCGGAGACCGATCTCGCCGGCGCCGTCGCGGTGGCCGAGAAGCTGCGCCAGACGGTCGCCGACCTCGCGGTGGAGCTCGACGACGGCACCCTCCTGAAGGTCACCGTCTCGATCGGGCTCGCCGCCGTCGACGCCGAAGCGGAGTGGAGCCCGACCGCGCTCGAGCTGCTCGCCGAGGCCGACCGTGCGCTCTACCGCGCCAAGGGCGCGGGGCGCAACCGGGTCGAGGCGACGGGCGGCTGAGACGCCAGCGGGCGGGCCTCCCGCCGGAGACCCGCCCGCGGTCCGTTCGGTGTCCGGGGGGCCCGGCTACCAGGCGATGATCAGCCCGAGCGACACCTGCCCCTGACTGAAGTCGTCGTCGTAGTCGCAGCGGCGGTAGTGGCCGTGATAGCCGCAGTCCCAGCCGTAGTCGTCACCGATGTCGGTCCAGAAGCCGCGCCCCTCGAAGCGCAGGCCGATGTGCTCGGCATCGTCGAAGAAGACCTTGACGCCGCCGCCGAGGCTCACCGAGGCGCGCGTCTCGCTCCGCGCCCCCGGCAGCTTCGGATCGAGGACCCCGATCCCGCCACTCAGGACGAAGAACGGGCTCACCCGCCCGCTGTGCCCCTGGAAGAGAACGCCGACGTGGTAGTAGCTCACGTCCATCTTCGCGAAGCGGAGATCGGGACCGAAGAGCCCTTCGTCGAAGCCGAGGTCGGTGCGCTGCCGGTTGGCGAGCAGCTCGAGCTGCAGGCTGCGCGAGAGCGGGATGTCGAGGGTGAGACCGTAGGCGGCGCTGTCGTCGGCCTCCAGATCGGCCCTGACGAAGGCGAGATCCCGCCCGTCGAGCTCGCCGCCGAAGCGCCAGGAGACCGTCGGCGTGAGCTCGAAGCGGTACCCGGAAGCGGGCGGCTGCGCGAAGGCGGCGGTGGTGGCGCAGAGCGCCAGGACGAGAGGGACGAAGGTGCGTAGTCTCACGGGAACTCCTCCTTCCGGATCGAAATCGCGAGGGGCGATCGAGCTGCTGGCTCCGCCCGGAGAAGCATACGAGCAAGACCGGTGCCGGTTTCCACCCCCCTTCCGCGGCCCCGAAGAGTCCTCCCGGGGGGACGCCACCGTCCCCGCGTCGGGCAGGCCGCCCTCGCACCCGGCCGTGGCAGCGGCTATGATCGATGCTTGCGGCCCGCTTTCGGGCCCCGATACGAACCGATGAGCACCGCTACCCCGATCGAGGTTCGGCGCCACCCCGACGAGCGCCTCCTGGAGATCCGCTGGTCGGACGGCCACCTTTCCGAATACCCGTACAACGAGCTGCGCGGCTACTGCCCCTGCGCCACCTGCCAGGGGCACGCCCCCGCCGAGCTCGTCTTCCACCCTCCGAAGCGCCCGGTCGTGCCGCTCGACATCCAGCCGGTGGGCAACTACGGCCTCACCTTCCGCTGGTCCGACGGTCACGCCACCGGGATCTACCGTTTCGACCTCCTCCGCCGGCTCTGCCCATGCCCGGTCTGCCGGCCGGCGGGAGGTCCCGACCCGAAGGAGTTGCCGATCCGATGAGCCCCGTCCTGCTGCTCGCCGCCGCCCTGCTGCTCAACGACCCGCCCGCCACCGAGGCGGTGGGCAAGTCCCCCCGCGTCCGGTTCGAGACGAGCCAGGGGGTGATCGTGCTCGAGCTCGACGCCGCCAAGGCGCCGAAGACCGTCGAGAACTTCCTCCAGTACGTGCGCGACGGCCACTACGACGGCACGGTCTTCCACCGGGTGATCCCCGGCTTCATGATCCAGGGCGGCGGCTTCAGCGCCGAGATGCAGCAGAAGCCGACCCGCGCCGCGGTCCAGAACGAGGCCGACAACGGCCTGAAGAACCGCCGCGGCACCGTGGCGATGGCGCGCACCAACGACCCGCACAGCGCCACCGCGCAGTTCTTCATCAACCTCGTCGACAACACCTTCCTCGACTACCGCGGCAAGACGCCGCAGGATTGGGGCTACGCGGTCTTCGGCAAGGTGGTCGAGGGGATGGACGTGGTCGACGCGATCGCCAAGGTGAAGACCGGCAACCGCGGCCCGCACCAGAACGTGCCCGTCGAGGCGGTCACGATCACCAAGGCGACGCTCGTCACCCCCTGAGCGCACGGCTCCCGCACCGGGAGCTGTCCCGATGACGAAGAGGCCCGGCATCTCGCCGGGCCTCTCGATTTTTGAGGGTTGCAAAAAGGATTGGTGCCGAAGGCCGGACTCGAACCGGCACGGGTTGCCCCACACGCCCCTCAAACGTGCGCGTCTACCAATTCCGCCACTTCGGCATCAAAGAACCGCGAAAAGTCTACCAGCTTCCGGGACGGCGGCGCGGGCCGCCGTCCCGGTATCCCGAGGCCCTACTCGACCGGCGCGGGCGCGGAGACCGGGGCCGGCGCGGACTCCGGGGCCGGCGCCGGTTCGGAGGCCGGCGCCGAGGCCGGCGTAGCCGGGGCGGAGGCCGCCGCAGCGCCCGCCATCACCGACGTCCCGTGCGCCTTGCCCTGCAGGAGCGCGATCGCCAGCGTGGTGACGATGAAGGCGACGAACGCCCCCACGGTGAGCCGGTGGAGCAGGCTCGTGGCGCTGCGCGCGCCGAAGGCCGCCATCGAGCTGCCGCCGCCGAAGATGGAGAGGTCGGCGCCCTTGCCCTGCTGCAGCAGCACGACCAGGATCAGGAAGATGCAGACGACGACGTGGATCGTGTAGATGAGATAGATCACCGCGGGAAACCTCCGGAGCGGCGCCCTCAGGCACCGAGACGGGAGATGATATCGAGGAATCGCCCCGGGTCAAGGCTCGCCCCGCCGACGAGGAAGCCGTCGATCTCCTCCCGGGCGGCGAGCTCGCCGGCGTTCTCCGGGGTCACCGACCCCCCGTAGAGGATCCGGACGGCCGCCGCTGGGAAGCCGAGGGCGGCGAGCTGCCCGCGCAGGAAGGCGTGCGCCTCGGCCGCGAGCTCCGGGGTGGCCGTCTCCCCCGTGCCGATCGCCCAGACCGGCTCGTAGGCGACGGCGAAGCGCTCCGGGCGGCTCGCGAGCCCCTCGCGCAGCTGCCGTTCGAGCACCGCGAAGGTCTGGCCGGCGTGGCGTTCCTCGCGGGTCTCGCCGAGGCAGAGGAGCGGCTGGAGGCCGTCGCGAACCGCGGCGGCCACCTTCGCGGCGACCGCCGCGTCCCCCTCGCCATGGTCGCGGCGCCGCTCACTGTGGCCGCAGAGGACCCAGGTGCAGCCGGCGTCGGCGAGCTGGGCGCCCGCGACGTCGCCGGTGTGCGCCCCCTTCTCCGCGGCGTGGAGATCCTGCCCGCCCCAGGCGACGGGAGCGCCGCCGAGCGCCGCCGCCACCGGCGGCAGGAGCGGGAAGGAGGGGAAGAGCACGACCTCGGCGGCGGGCGCCGCCGGCAGCCCGGCCCGGAGCGCCGCGCAGTAGCGCTCGGCGTCGGCGCGGAGGAGGTGCATCTTCCAGTTCGCGGCGGCGAGCGGACGGCGGGCGCGCACGGCACTCACCCCTTCACCAGCGCCGCGACGCCCGGCAGCTCGCGTCCGGCGAGGAACTCGAGCGAAGCGCCCCCGCCCGTCGAGACGTGCCCGAGCCGCTCGGCCACCCCCGCCTGACGGGCGGCGGCCACCGTCTCGCCGCCGCCGATCACGGTGAAGCCGGGGCAGGCGGCGAGCGCCGCGGCGAGGGCGCGGGTGCCGGCGTCGAACGGCGGCTTCTCGAAGACCCCGAGCGGACCGTTCCAGAAGAGGGTCCGCGCCCGGCCGACGGCGGCGGCGAACGCCTCCCGGGTGGCCGGGCCGATGTCGACCGCGAGCATCCCGTCCGGCACCGCATCGGCGGCGACCGTCTCGTGCCGCGTCGGCGCCTCGAAGCTGTCGGTCACCACGAGGTCGGTGGGCAGGAGGACCTCGATCCCCCGCTCGGCGGCGCTCTCGAGGATCGCCTTCGCGAGCCCCAGCCGCTCGGTCTCGACGAGCGAGGCCTTCAGGTCGTGCCCCGCGGCGGCGAGGAAGGTGTTCGCCATGCCGCCGCCGACGAGCAGCAGGTCGAGCCGCGGCAGGAGGTTTTCGAGCGTGTCGATCTTCCCTTCGATCTTCGCCCCGCCGAGGAGCGCCGCGAACGGCCGCTCCGGCGTGCCGAGCAGCCGGGCGAGCGCCTCGACCTCGCGCACGAGCAGCCGGCCGGCGGCCTTGCGCGGCAGGTGCGGGAGCACCCCGGTGATCGAGGCGTGGGCGCGATGGGCGCTGCCGAAGGCGTCGTCCACGTACGCTTTCGCGTTGGCGGCGAGCGCCGCGGCGAACTCCGGCTCGTTCTTCTCCTCCCCCTTGTGGTAGCGGAGGTTTTCGAGCAGCACGAGATCGCCGTCGCCGAGCGCGGCGGCCGCGGCCGCGGCCGGCTCACCGATGCAGTCGTCGGCGAACGCCACCGGCCGTCCGAGCAGCTCGGCGAGCCGGTCGGCCGCCGGGCGCAGGCTGTACTTCGGGTTCCGCTCCCCCTTCGGGCGCCCGCAGTGCGAGCAGAGCAGCAGCCGGGCACCGGCCGCGGTGAGCTCGCGCAGCGTGGGCAGCGCCTCGACGAGCCGGGTGTCGTCGGTGACGCGACCCTCCTTGAGCGGCACGTTGAAGTCGACGCGGACGAGGACCGGCACCCCGCGCAGCGTGGCGAGGTCGAGATCCTCCAACGACAGGAGACGGGTCATCGGCGGGCTCCCTTCGGGCGGCATCGGTTGAACCCCCGGCCAGGCCGGGGGCGGCGGACATGCCGATTCTACCGGTCCCGGAGACGGGTTGGCCGCCTTCCCGAGGGTGTCGCGGGGCGCTTCCGGCACCGGATGGCCCCCGGCGCCGCCCTGTAGAATGGCCGGCCCATGCTGCGCCTCGGTTCGCTCGCCATCGACCCGCCGCTCGTCCTCGCCCCGATGGCCGGGGTGACCGACCGGGACTTCCGCCTCATCGTCCGGCGGCTCGGCGGCGTCGGCCTCGTGACGATGGAGTTCATCCCGTCGAAGGCGCTCGTGCTCGGGATCCGCCGCACCCTCGACCTGCTCCACTTCGTCCCCGAGGAGCGGCCGCTCGCGATCCAGATCTACGGCTCCGACCCCGCGACGATGGCCGAGGCCGCGCGGCAGGTCGAGGCGCTCGGCGCCGACGCCTGCGACATCAACATGGGCTGCCCGGCGAACAAGATCCTCAAGGGGTGCGCCGGCTGCGCGCTCATGGGCGATCTCGCCCGCGCCCGGGAGATCGTCGCCGCGGTCCGGCGGGCGATCGCGATCCCGCTCACGGTGAAGTTCCGGCTCGGCCTCGACACTGCCCGGCAGAACTACCTCGAGCTCGGCCGGATCTGCGAGGGAGAGGGAGCGCAGGGCGTCGCCCTCCACACCCGCACCGCGCGGCAGATGTTCACCGGCGAGGCGCGGGCCGCCTGGCCGGCGATCGGCAGGCTCAAGGAGACGGTGGGAATCCCGGTGATCGGCAACGGCGACATCCATACCCCCGCCGACGCGGCCGAGATGCTCCGGACGACCGGCTGCGACGGGGTGATGATCGGGCGGGCGGCGATGAAGAACCCGTGGCTCTTCCGCCAGACCGCCGCCCACCTGGCCGGCCGCGAGAGCTCCCTGCCGACCATCGCCGACCGGCGCTCGCTCATCGTCGGCCATCTGCGGGCGGTGGCCCAGCGCGAGCCGTCGAAGTTCGCGCTCCACAAGCTGCGCAAGTTCACCGGCTGGTACACCCACGGGCTGCCGAGCGGACGGCGCCTGCGCCAGCAGCTCCAGTCGCTCCCGGACGCCCAGGCCCTGCTCGCCGCCGTGGAGGCGTTCTTCGACTCGCTCGACGAGGCCGCCGCATGAGCGCGCCGCCGCCGCTCTGCTCGCTCGACGGCCGGATCGGGCCGCTCGCCGAGGCCCGGATCTCCCCGCTCGACCGCGGCTTCCTCTTCGGCGACAGCGTCTACGAGACGATGAAGGTGCTCGGCGGCCACCCGCTCTTCCTCCCCGCGCACCTCGCGCGGCTCGCCGCGAGCCTCGCCGGTTTCGAGATCCCGTGGCCAGAGGGGCTCGCGGCGGAGATCGCCGCGCTGCTTGCCGCCACCGGTCCGTTCGACGGCTCCCTCTACGTCCAGGTGACCCGCGGCGCCGCCCCGCAGCGGCTCCACCAGCCCGGGGCGCGCCTCACCCCGACCCGCTTCCTCCTCCCCGCCGCCTATGCGTTCCCCGCCGATCCGGCGGCGGCGCCGGGGCTCACTGCGATCACCCGCCCCGACTGGCGCTGGCAGCGCTGCGACCTGAAGACCACGGCGCTCGCCGGCTCGGTCCTCGGCGGGCTCGCGGCGGCGCACGCCGGCGCCGACGAGGTCCTCTTCGCGGGCCCCGGCGGGGAGCTGCGCGAAGGGGGGCACACGAACCTCTTCGTGCGCCACGGCGAGGTCCTCGAAACCCACCCGCTCGGCGCGGTCGTCCTGCCCGGGGTGACCCGCTCCCACCTCCTCGACCTCGCCGCCGGGCTCGGCCTCACCGTGGTCGAGCGCGCCCCGCGCCTCGCCGACCGGGAGGCGTGGCGGGAGCTGTTCGTCTCCGGCACCCTCACCGGTGTGCGCGGGGTCGTCCAGCTCGACGGCACCCCGGTGGGCGACGGGACGGTCGGCCCCTGGACCCGCCGGCTCGCCGCCGCCCTCGCGGCGCGCGAGCGGGCCGCAGCGGAGGAGGCGGGCTGATGGAGACGCTCCGGATCGAGGTCGAAGGGGCGCCGGAGGCCGCGCTCGCCGCGCTCGCCGCCGAAGCGGAGCTCTGGGGGGCCGGCTGGGAGGGGCACGCGCGCGGCGGCCGGCTCGACCTGCCCGTCCTCTACGGCCTGCGCCGCGGCCGGGTCCGGGGCGAGATCGCCCTCGCTCCCCGATCCGAGGACCCCGAGGCCGGCACGGAGATCGGCTGGCACCCGGGCGAGGCCGAGATCCACGTCCACCGTCCGGCGGTCGCCATCCTCCTGCTCGCCGCCGCCGCCGGCCTCGGTACCCTGCTCTGGCCGTTCTTCCCCCGCCTCATCCGGCTCCTGCCCGCCGCGCTCCTGCTCTCGCTCACCGCCTGGTGGCTCGTCGTCGCCCGCCTGCGCAACGCCGGCCCCCGCGAGTTCCTCGACGCCGTCCGCGCCCGGCTTGGCGGCGAGGCGGGGTGACGAGGCGGGCGCACCCGCCCCGGACCACCCTCGTCGTGGTACCCTGCCGCCCCCGGGAATCCCCGGCCCGCCGGTCGCGTTCTCGGGAGTGCGGGGTGGCCATCGCCACCCGCACCGGCTCTTTCACAACTGGGGGCGCACCGGTTTCGACGGGGAACAGGGCGGTTCGCGGGTGCGTGCCGAGCTAGCGCTCGTAAAACGGCACTTCACAACTGCCAACGACAACTTCGCCCTGGCGGCTTGATTGACCGCCACGTTCTGGCCATGGGCCCTCGTCCACGGCACGGGCCAGAGCGTCGCTAAAGTGGACCGAACGCCACGGTTGGCTCCGTACCGCGGCGGGATCGTCGAAACGTAGCTGGCGCCTGCGCCGGGGGCCTTCTCCCACTGCGCAGGGGCGATGACCTGAAACGAAGGCTACGCGCGTAGATGCTCGCGGGACGCGTTCTCCGGACGTGGGTTCGACTCCCACCGCCTCCACCATCAACCAACCGAACCAGCGACCGGCAGCCCCGGCGCTGGTTTGTTTTCTTTTGGGCGGCTCTCCGCCCTACCTTGGCGGCCGTCGTCCGGGAGGGCGCTCCTGGCGCCCGGCGCAGCAGCCGGCGGGGCGGTAGCCGGCGGCTTCGGCTGCGGCGCGGGTGGTGAAGGTGCGGGTGCAGTGGCGGCAGTCGTCGTGGGGGCAGCCGGGGAGGTGGTAGACGAAGGAGCGGGTGTTGCCGTGGAGGAGCGCTCCGGCGGCGGCCGGGGCCGGTGGTTCGGTTGTCGGCGTGAGGGGCCGCGTCCGCGCCCGCCAAGTCCAGGGGGGGATCGGGTCCGGATCGCGCCAGAGGCCGAGGCGTTCGGTGCGGGCGGCCTGTTCGGCGGCGGCGAGGGCGGGGTCGTCGGAGTACCGCTCGTAATGCCAGGCGAGGCCGCGCCGGACGAGCTCCCGGTTCACCTCGATCCCGCCGGCATGCAGCCGGACGAGAAGGCGGCCGTACCGGTCGGTGCCGCGGGTGTCGACCTCGACGAGCCGGCCGGCGGCGAGGCGGGCGAGCTCGCGCCGGGCCCGGTCGCCGAACGGCTGGCCGCGCTCGGGGGCGTCGATCCCGTCGAGGCGCGCTTCGATCTCCCGCCCGTCGAGCCGGAGCACGACCGAGTCGCCGTCGAGCACCCGCAGGCAGCGGGCCTGCGGCAGCGCCGCGCCGACGAGCCCCGCGGCCCAGAGGAGGATGGCGCCCGCGAGGGCGGCCGCCCGCCAGCTTCGCCGTACCCGGGCGGTGCTCATGCGGGCCGCTCCCGGCGGGCGTGGGCGAGGCCCTCTTCGAGGGTCGTGATCTCGCCGTCGAGCTGCCGCTCGTAGAGGGCGGCGAGGAGCCGGCCCATCTCCGGCCCCGGCGACAGGCCGAGGGCGAGGAGGTCGCGGCCGCGGACGAGGGGCGCCGGAGGAGCGCGATCCACCCCGAGCTCGCGGGCGCGGGCGAGGAGGCGGTCGCCTTCGGGGAAGCCCGCGAACGGGCGGGGCGAGCGCCCGGCGAGCACCGCGCGGGCGACGCGCAAGAGGCGGTCGAGACGGCCGGCATCGCGCGCGAGGCGGCGGATCGCGGCGTCGTCCGGCGCGGGGGCGACCGCGAGCAGCCGGGGCAGCTCGCGCACGAGGGGTACGACCTCGTCGAGGAGCGCCGTCTCGCGGGTCATCCGCCCGAGAAACGACCGGGTCGCCGTCGCGCCCGCTGCGCCGTCGCTCGCCGGCGCCGGGGCGCCGAGATCGTGGCAGAGGACCGCGAGGCCGACGACGAGATCCTCGCGGGCGTCGCCCGTCCGCTCGCGGGCGAAGGCGTCGAGGCTGCGGCCGGTGCGGGTGAGGAGGTCGCCCGCCGGAGATTCGTCCGCTGCCGCCGCGGTATCGGCGAACGCCCGGAGCTCGGGGAAGTGGGCGAGCCAGCCGGTGGCGGCGAGGAAGTCGAGACCGCGGCCGATCGCGATCCCGTGGAGGAGGAGCTTGCGCCACTCTTCGAAGACCCGCTCCGGCGCGAGCCCGGCCGGAGAGAGGGTGCGGCAGAGGGCGACGGTCTCGGGTGCCGGCGTGAGCTCGAAGCGCGCGATGAGCTGCATGCCGCGCAGCACCCGCAGCGGATCCTCGGTGAACCGGGCGGAGGTGTGCCGGAGCCGCCCGGCGGCGCAGTCGGCGCAGCCGCCGTGCGGGTCGAGGAGCTCGCCGCTCAACGGATCGAAGTAGAGGGCGTTGCAGGTGAAGTCGCGGCGCGCGGCGGCTGCGGCGATCGCCTCGGCGTACGTCCCCGCGGGATCGGGGGGCACCCCGACCCCGCCGTCCTCCCGGTGCGGGAGGACGAGCTCGAGCGGCAATCCCTTGACGAGCAGCACCTCGAAGGCGGCGCCGGCCCGCTGGGTGGCGGCCACCCCGCCCGCGACCCGCTCGAGCGCGGCGAGGTCGAGCCCGAAGACTTCGACGTCGAGATCGTTCGCCGCGAGCCCGAAGCGCGCGTCGCGCACCGCCCCTCCGGCCACGAGCGCCCGCCCGCCGGCGGCGCGCACCGCGCCGGCGATCGCGAGGAGCGCGGTGCGCAGTGCGGGGTCGAGCCCGGCGAGCAGCGGCACGCCCGCGCCGGCCGCCGCCGCATCCGGTGGCCGTCCGGCCCGCGTCCGCTGCCCGTCCCGCTCCACGCCGGTTCGCCTCCTCGTGGTGACGATCCTAGCGGAGCGTTGCCCCGGCGCCCGGCCGGACGAACCGGGTCCGCGGGGCTATTCCGGCCCTTCGTCGACGCCGAGCAGCGAGGTTGGTTCGAAGCGCGGCGAGGCGTCGTCGGCAGGATGGAGCTCGTCGAGCCAGAGCGCCGCGTCGTCGCGCTCGTAGACCAGGAACCGCCCGCGGAGATCCGGATCCTTCGCGCGGTGGTAGCGCAGGTAGATGTGCCGGTCGTCCACCCCGACGATCGCCACCTTCCCGGTGGCGTGCGACATGACGTACCGGGCCCGGCGGGCGAGGCCGGAGCCGATCCGCAGCGCCTCCCGGAAGATCTCCCACCCGCGGACGATCGGCACCGCGTACGGCTCGTTGCCGGCGGTCGGCCGGCCCTGGAAAAGGTAGTAGGGCGGGCAGCCGATGAACGAGAGCTCCCGGAAGAGGTCGCTCAGCACCCGGGGATCGTCGTTGATGCCGCGGATGAGCGGGCACTGGTTGACGCAGACGACGCCGCAGCGCAGGAACTGGTCGATCCCCTCGACGGCCGGATCGGTCAGCTCGCGCGGATGGTCGAAATGGGCCATCAGGTAGATCCGCTTGCGCGGCGTCGAGTGGGTGCGGAAGAGCTCCTGGAGGTCGGGGTCGTCGAGGAGCCGCCACGGGTTGAAGGCGGGCATCTTCGAGCCGATCCGGATGATGCGGACGTGCGGGATCGCCCGCAACGCCGCGAGGATCTCGCGCAGCCGCCGGGTGCTCATCAGGAGCGGATCGCCGCCGGTCAGGAGCACGTTGGTGACCGCCGGGTTGGCGGCGATGTAGCGGATCCCCTCCGAGACGTCGTGCGTGACCTCGTCGTTCTCGTCCATGAAGAGCCGCTTGCGGAAGCAGTAGCGGCAGTAGGCACCACACACCTCGTTGCAGAGCAGCAGCACGGTATGCGGATACTTGTGCTGCACGCCGGGCGCCACCGAGACGGCCGCCTCGTCGCTGGCGTCGAGCCGCCCCCAGTCGTGGAGCTCCTCCAGGCGGGGGATGATCAGCTGCCGGATCGGATCGTTCGGATCGTTCCAGTCGATCAGGCCGAGGTAGTAGTCGTTCGCCCGGAAGACGTAGCGCTGCGTGACCTCGCGCAGGGCTTCCCGCTGCTCCGGGGGCAGGCCGGAGACGTTCTCGATACGGTTGACGTACTGGATTCGGCGCGGAGACGTCGCCGTCTCCGCAATCGGGGGTCTGTTCGAGTGTGGCATGCGATCCTCCCGTGAGTCCGTGACACGACTCCCTCCGTCGCCGCGCCAGTCCTGCACTCTCGTGCTTGCCTCCGATCCTAGGGCACGCGAAGAGATCGCACAAACGCTGGAGACGCGCGCCTCCCGGCGCGACACTCAGCGGACTGCGGCGAGCGCGGTGGCGAGGGCGTCGTGGACGGCCGAATCGAAGGCGACGAGGAGGATCGTGGTCACCGCACCGGCGCTCGCGAGGTGGGCGCGCGCCTCGCGTACGGCGATCGCCGCGGCGCGATCGAGAGGGAAGCCGTAGACGCCGCAGCTGATCGCGGGGAAGGCGATCGTCGCGAGCCGGTGCCGCGCGGCGAGGGCGAGCGAGTTGCGGTAGCAGGCGGCGAGGAGCGCGTCCTCGCCGTGGCCGCCGCCCCGCCAGACGGGGCCGACGGTGTGGATCACATGGCGGGCCGGCAGGTCGAAGCCGGGCGTGAGCCGGGCCTCTCCGGTCGGGCAGCGCACCCCGGGGCGGAGCTCCGGAAGCGCCCGGCAGGCGGCGAGGAGGCCGGGGCCGGCGGCGCGGTGGATCGCCCCGTCGACGCCGCCTCCGCCGAGCAGCCGTTCGTTGGCGGCGTTGACGATCGCGTCGACCGCGAGGCGGGTGAGATCCCCGCGGTGGAGATGGAGACCGGGAGAGAACGGCTGCCGTTCGGTCATCGGTGATCTCCTCAGAGCGAGAACGCCGTCCAGACCCAGAGCTTCGTGGTCTCGGCGCCATACCGCCGCGCGTCGTAGCGCGCCGACTTCGCGCCGAAGGTGAGCCCGCTCTTCGGCCTCCAGAGCAGCTGCAGGTCGAGCTCACGGCCGTAGGAGGCGCTGCCGGTGCCGGCGGCGAAATCGTGCGCGGCGAGCGTCCAGCTCCAGGCACCGCGCTGGCCGTCGAGCTGGAGGTAGCGGTCGTCGAGACCGTCGATCGGCGTCGCCGTGAACCGGTCGGCCCAGCCGTTGAACTTGTGGAGGGTCGCGAGCGGGGTGTTGAACTGCCCCTTGCGCGCGCTGCCTTCGAGCCGTTCCCAGCCGGCCCGGGCCGTCCAGCCGCGCCACCCCCAGCCGGCGCTCGCGAAGAAGTAGCCGGCTTCGATCGGCCGCGGATTCTTGGCGGCATCGCGCTGCGCGGCCGCTTCGAGCTCCCAGAGGAACTGGCCGGCGGCGAACGTCTCGACCCCGCTCCACTCGGCGCCCCAGGTCAGGCTCGAGAGCGCGCGGCGGGCGGGGCTCTCGTAGTCGAGCCGCTCGGCGTGCAGCAGCAGCCTCCCGGCGCCCCCGAGATCCCCCTCGAGCGCGAGGAGGTGCCCGGAGAGCTCGTCGGTCGCGCGGTTGATCCGTTGCACGCTTTCGAGGAAGGCGTAGGAGAGCTTCCACTGCGCGCCGAGCGGAGCGCGCACGCTCAGGCCGTCGAAGCTCTGGCCGTGCTGCCGCCAGCCGACGTTGCCGACAAAGCGCTGGTCGCCAAAGAGGAGCTCGTCACGCCCCGCCTGCACGGTGATGCCATGGCCCTGCCAGCGCACGAAGGCGCGATGGATCGCGGTGCCGTCCGGATCGCCGATCAGCGGCCGGCCGAGGACGCCGTTGTTCGCGCTTCCGAAGCCGCCGTTGGCGTACTCGTCGGCGCCGACCACGCTCACGTCCTCCAGCTCGAGCCGCACCTGCCAGCCCCGGAATTCGCCGGTCTCGAAACCCACCGCGCTGCGCAGCGTGGTCGCCGCCGCCGGCCGGGTGAAGGCGTCGTCGTCAACCTGCTCGAACCGGAGCCGGAAGTCGGCGATCAGCCGCGAGTTGCGAAGGGCCTCGCCGAGCGTGAACGACGGCGCCTCCTCGGCGCGGGCGGCGATCGCCGTGACGAGAAGACAGAGAACGAACAGCGAACCCGGAATCCGGCGCATGGCGCTCCTCCTGCCGAAGAGCCTAGCCCGGGCGCGGCGGTCTCTCCATGACCATGGTCAGCCGGTGGTGCCGGGGACGGCCGGCGGTCATCCGCCCGGGGCAGACCGTAGAATCGTACTGCCGTGTCCTCTCGCCCGCTGCCGCCCCTGCCCGGTGTCGATCCCGCCACCGCTCCCGCGCCCGGCGATCCGGATTATCCGGCGTGGGTCGAGAGCGTCGCGATCTCTCCCGAGGGGATCGACCGCACGCTGATCTGGGCGAGCCTCCACCGCACGCCCGCCGCGCGGCTCGCGGCCCTCGAGCGCGCGGTCGCCGACCTCCTGGAGCTCTCCGGTGGACGCTACCCCGAGATTCGGTGAGCTCCTGAGGCTGCTCGCGCGTCATGGCGTCGAGCACGTGGTGGTCGGAGCGACGGCGGCGGTGCTCGCCGGCGCCCCGATGACCACCTTCGATCTCGACGTTGTCTTCGCCCCCAATCCCGAGAATCGTTCCCGGCTGCTCGCCGCGCTCGCCGAGCTCGACGCGGTCTACTGGGATCCGCTCGGACGCCGACTCCGCCCGGACGCCGACCGGCTGGAGACCCTGCGCCACCACCAGCTCGAGACCCGCCTCGGGCGGCTCGATCTGATGCGCGAGATCGGCCGGGCGCAGGGCTGGCCCGAAGTGCGCGCTCGCTCCCATGCGGTGCGGCTCGGCGACCTCACCGAGCGGGTTCTCGATCTCGAGGCGGTGATCGAGAGCAAGGAAGCCGACAACCGCGAGAAAGACCGCGCCGCCCTGCCGCTCCTGCGCGAGACGCTCCGCCTGCGCCGGGCACGGGACGGCGGCTGAGGGTCACCGCTCGCTTCGATCCGAACCAGGCGGACGTCGTCCGTTCGCCGGGTGCCGGACGAGGGCGACCCTTCACCCTGGCGGAACCACGCGATAGACCAGAGAGGCGCCCGAGAGCTCCCGGGCCACGGGCTCGAAGAGCGCCGGCCGCTGCTCCATCCAGTACAGCTCCGGCACCGCGGTCGGCGGGAGTACCACCACGTATTCGATGCCTTCCTCTCGAAGGCGCCGCGTCCAGGCTCGGCCGTCGAGCTCGTGGAAGGCGAGCACGGGCGGCCGGTAGTCGATGACCGTGCCGTCGGCGGTGACGGGAATGTAGAAGAGCTCGTTCTGGAGTCGCGACCCCAGCAGCGGGTAGCGGTACCAGTTGTGCCCGATCCCGTCCCAGCCGGCGGTCACCGCGATTCGCAGCCCCGCTTCGCGATCGAGGAAGCGCCACGCGGGCCAGCTCGCCGCATAGATGGAATCGAGCGGATGGAGATCGAACTCCCGCCCGGAGGCCGCGGCGGCGTAGAAGGGATAGCGGAGGGCCGTCCGCAGATCGTGGCCCACACGCGCCAACCCGGAAAGCGCGAGCACGACGACCAGGAGCGCGGCCAGACGCATCTGCCGTCCGTGCAGAAGGCGCACGAGGAATGCCGAGAGAAGGCCAACGGCCAGGATGACCAGCAGGAGGATGGCCGCCCCGACGCGCCCTGTCGGCCCGAAGCCGAGCGGGAAGAGCGCGAACAGGGAGAGAACGACTGCACCGGCGAGCCCGAGATCGACATGGTCGCGCTCTGCCGGTGTCGTGAGCAGCGCGAGTGCGACCAGGGCCGGACCGAGGAATCGGCCGACGCTCGCCCACCAGATGATGCGTTCGGCACGGAACGCCGGGCTGGCAAGGGGCGCGATGGTCAGCACCGCACAGACCAGCAGGAAGACCGCGGGCCATCGCAGCGCCGGGCGGCGCCGGAGGTCGATCAGCCCGAATCCCGCCGCCAGGAGAACGAAGACGCCTCCGAGGCCGAGATTGAGGTGACTCCAGTCCGCTTCCAGACGGCCGGCAAAGAGTCCCCGGAGCAGCTCGCCAACGGACGGATCGCGGGTCTGCTCCGGCAGCAGGGCACCCTCCAGCAACAGGGTGAGCTCGTGGCTGCCCGGGAAGGTACCGAGGAACGGTACGGTCACGGTCAACGGAAAGAATGGAGAGCCGGTTCTGGCCCAGGTTCGCAGGTAGGGCCAGACCCCAACCGCGACCACGAGGGCGAGCAGGCTGGCTAGCCAGAGCGCGCGAGCGCGCCGGGTACGGTCTTTGAGCAGCGCGACGGAGACGACGAGCAGCACGAGCCCGAGATAGATGAGAGCGGAGAACTTCGTGGCGACGGCTGCGCTGAAGGCGAGCGCACAGCCGAGGTAGTCACCGGCAGCCGCACCGCGGAACAACCGGATGACGAACCCGGCCCCCAACGCGAAGAGCGTGGTCGTCGCGAGATCGGCATAGGCTGCCGTGACTTGCGCGAGCATCCCCGGCGTCGAAAGGACGACGAGGGCCACCAGCAGCGCCCGCTGCGGGGAGCCTCCCAGGTTCCGGGATGCCGTGTACGTGCCGAGGCCGAGCCCCAGCCAGAGGATGAACCCGAGGATCGGAACGAGGCCATCGCCGCGAACCGGCAGCATGGCCCACGCCCAGAGCACGTCCGCGCCCGGCGGAAACCAGTCGTAGTAGCCCCAGGCGTCCGGCGCCGGGGTGGCGACGAAGCCGCCCGCCTGTATCCAGATCCCCGCGCGGACCAGGTGATAGGTCAGAGCATCCCAGGCAAGCGGAGGCGCTGCCAGCGCGCGCAGCAGCCTCGCTACGCCCACGATGGCAACCCCCAGACCGAGCCAGCGTGCGTATCCGGGTTCGCAGATCAGCTCGACGAGCCGCCTGCCGTCGGCCCGGAGCCGCTGCCAGGGCTGCGGCCTCCGCCCCAAGGCCGTGTGCACCGCGGCTGCCAGGAGGCCCCACGCAGGCAGCACGCAGCCGAGCCGGAAGCAGCCGACGGAGGCCGCGAGCCAGAAACCGACGAGGAGCGCGGCGACCCCGATGACCAGAGCCGCCGACCATCGGGTCGAGGTCGGCGCTTCGGGAAAGAGCCGGTCGGCGAGGAGATACGAGGTCCAGGCGAACGCCAGGGCGAGGCCAACGGCGGCGAACGAACCCAGGAGGAGTCCGAAACCTGCCATCACCGGGTCCCTACCGCCAGCTCTCCGCGCACGGCGTGACGGCGCACGGTCGTCCTTGACTCCGACCAACGGCTGCGCTCACGCGCCGCCTCGTCACGAGGGGTGGGAGCTGCCCGTTTCACGCTGCGCCAGTATGCACGGGGGCGGGTGGCAGTCAAGGGTGCGGGCGGGAGCATCCGGAGCGGTGGACAGCGGGCATGGCTGACGCCGGCCGCCCCGGCCTATCGACGACACGCCCCGGCCTCCTCGCGGAGACCGGGGCGCGGAAAGAGACGGGCCGTGGCGCCGGCGGCTACGGGAGGAGCTTGCGCTCCTTGGCGGCGCGTTCGAGCTCGTCGCGGAACTGCGGCGCCGCGATGCCGATGAGGGCCTCGGCGCGCTGGCGGAGGTTCCGGCCGAAGAGGTTGGCGACGCCGTACTCCGTGACCACGTAGTGGACGTCGGCGCGGCTCGTGACCACCCCGGCGCCCTCCTTGAGGACCGGCGCGATGCGCGACAGCGCGCCGCCCTTGGCGGTGGCGGGCAGCGCGATCACCGGCTTGCCCCCCTTCGAGCGGGCGGCGGCGCGGATGAAGTCGACCTGACCGCCGAAGCCGGAGTAGATCTGGGTGCCGATCGAGTCGGAGCAGACCTGCCCGGTGAGGTCGACCTCGACCGCCGAGTTGATCGCCACGAGCCGCTCGTTCTGGCTCGCGATCACCGGGTCGTTGACGTAGTTGACCGGGTGCGACTCGATGAGCGGGTTGTTGTCGAGGAACGAGTAGAGCCGCTCGCTGCCGAGGGCGAAGGTGATCACCACCTTCCCCTGGTGGAGCGTCTTGCGCGTGCCGGTGACCACGCCGCGCTCGATCGCCCGCATGCAGCCGTCGGAGATCATCTCGGTGTGGACGCCGAGCTCGAGGGGGCCGTCCATCGCCTCGTAGACCGAGTCCGGGATGCCGCCGATCCCCATCTGCAGGGTGCAGCCCGGCTCGATGAGCGAGGAGACGTGCCTGGCGATCGCCCGCTCGACGTCGGTGGCCGGCGGCGGCACGAGGGTGGGAAGCGGCTCGGTGGCCTCCACGATCGCCGCCACGCGGCTGACGTGGATGAAGCTGTCGCCGAGCACCCGGGGCATCTTCTCGTTGACCTGCACGATCACCGTCTCAGCCGCCTGGCAGGCCCCCTTCGAGGCCAGCGTCTCGATGCCGAGGCTCATGAAGCCGTGCTCGTCGGGGCGGGAGACCTGCACCATCGTCACGTCGAGCGGCACGATCCGCTGCTCGAAGATGCGCGGGATCAGGTGGAGGAAGATCGGCGTGTAGTCGGCCCGCCCGTCGTTGACCGCCTTGCGGTCGGCGGGGCCGACGAAGAGCGAGTTGTGGCGGAAGCTCTTCTCCATCCCCGGCGCCGAGAGCGGATCCTGCCCGAGCAGCAGCACGTGCGAGAGCGTCACGTTCTCGAGCTCGTCGTGCCGCTCGGCGAGGGCCCGGATCAGGGCCCAGGGAATCGCGGCGTTGCCGCCGTAGTAGACGTGATCTCCGCTCTTGATCAGCGCCACCGCCTCGGCGGGGCTCTTGAGCTTGCGCTTGTAGTCGTCGAGCCAGTTCATCCCCGGTTCCCCTTCTCCAGCGCCTCCGCCAGCCCGACCACCGGGATACCCAGCGCCGAGCCCGCGGTCGCGTTGACCATCTTGCCGTTGGCCATGTAGATCCCCTGCGCCAGGCCCGGATCCGCCGCCAGCGCCTTCTCCAGCCCCAGCTCGGCGAGCCGCACGAGGTAGGCGTGGGTGGCGGTGGCGAGGGCGCGCGAGGCGGTGCGCGCGATGCTCGCGGTCATGTTCGGAACCGCGTAATGGACGACGCCCTGGTAGATGTAGGTCGGATCGGCGAGCGTCGTCGGCCGGCTCGTCTCCACGCAGCCGCCCTGATCGATCGAGACGTCGAGGATCACGCTCCCCGCCTTCATCCCTTCGACCATCTTCTCGGTGACCACGAACGGCGCCCGGTCGCCGGGGATGAGGATGGCGCCGACCACCACGTCGGCCACGGAGGTATACCGCTCGAGCCTCTCGAGCCCGGCGATCGCGGTGACCACCCGGCCCTCGGAGTCGGCGTGGATCCGGGCGAGCTTCTGGAGGTCGTGGTCGACGACGATCACGTGGCAGCCGCAGGCGGTCGCCTGCCGCGCCGCCGCGTGGCCGACCGTCCCGGCGCCGAGCACCAGCACCGTCGGCGGCGGCACACCCGGCACGTGGCCGATCAGGATGCCGCGCCCGCCCCTCTCGGTCTGGAGGTGGTGGGCGGCGACGTGGATCGCGAGCTGCCCGGCCATCTCGCTCATCGGCCGCAGTGCCGGCAGACAGCCGGCGGCGTCACGGATGATCTCGTAGCCGACCAGCGTCGCCCCGAGCTCCATGAGCGCCCGCACCCGCTCCTTGGGCGCCACCGCGAGGTGGTGGAACGAGCAGATCGTCAGCCCCGGGCGGAGCAGCGGGATCTCGCTCTCGGCGACCGCCCCGACCCGGCAGACGATGTCGGAGCGCCGGTAGACCTCCTCGGCGCTGTAGACGATCTGCGCGCCGGCGCGCTGATAGTCGCCATCGGAGAAGTGCGCGGCGACTCCCGCACCCGCCTCGATGAGGACGGTATGACCGAGCTCGACCAGCCGGTTGGCCAGGAAGGGCGTGAGGCCGACGCGATGTTCGTGGGGCTGTGATTCCCTCGGAGAACCGATGACCATGACGGGACTCCCCTCTCGAAGCGGGCGCACGCCGTCCACCCGTGCGCCGGGCGGGGGAGCGGCGCCCCGATGCTTGCCGCCGGAACAGTATGTGAGGGTGGTCCCACTGTCCCGACGCCGCGGGGGGGCGGGGTGGCTCACCCGCTCGGGTAGGGCGGGAAACGCGGCCACGGCGCGATCCCGAGAGTTGACACCTTCGCCACGCGGCCGCTAACGTGCCGGGCCATGCCTTTCGCCGCGGCTCTCCAGCGCTCTCGGGCCACCCCGGCCGGAACCGCCACGGCGGGGGTGCCGCCGGGGCCGGGAGCCGCCTGAGGCTGCCTGCAGGCGCGCAGACCCCGGCCCCGCTCCTCGAGTCAGGATGCGGGGCTTCTGCTATCCAGGCCATGAGAACGAACGCACCCGATCACGACCCCGCCCCCCGGCCCGCCGCCGGCGACGGCGCGGTGACGGTCTTCGCGCCGGCGAGCATCGGCAACCTGGCGGCGGGCTTCGACGTGCTCGGCGTCGCGCTCGCGCCGCTCGACGGCGAGCCGTGGGGCGACTTCGTCACCGCGGCGCCGGCGGCGGCCGACGAGCTGCGCTGCCGCGGACCGTTCGCCGCGCGCCTCCCCGCCGATCCGCGCGAGAACCTCGTCTGGCGCGCCCGGGAGGCGGTCGCCCGCCGGCTCGGCGCGCCGCTGCCGCCGCTCGCCCTGACGCTGCACAAGGGGCTGCCGGTCGCGAGCGGCCTCGGCTCGAGCGCCGCCTCGGCGGTGGCCGCCGTCGTGGCGATCGACGAGGCGCTCGGCCGGCCGCTCGGCGACGCCGGGCGCCTCGCCGCCGCCGCCGAGGCCGAGGCCAGCGCGAGCGGCGCGATCCATCTCGACAACGTCGCGCCGATCCTCTTCGGCGGCGTCCGTCTGATCGCCGGCGACGCGGGGCCCCGGGAGCTGCCGTGGCCCGACGACCTCCGGTTCGTGCTCCTCCTGCCCGAGCTCGCGCTGCCCACCCGCCAGGCCCGGGCCGTGCTGCCGCCCGCGGTGCCGCTCCCGCTCGTCGTCGCCCACGCCCAGAACCTGGCGACGCTCGTCCACGCCCTCCACGCGGGCGAGAGGCCACTGCTCGCCGCGAGCCTGCGCGATCTCCTCGTCGAGCCCCACCGGGCGCCGCTGGTGCCGGGCTTCGCGGCCGTGCAGGCGGCGGCGCGGGAGGCCGGGGCGCTCGGCTGCAGCCTCTCCGGCGCCGGCCCGGCGCTCTTCGCGGTGGCCGCGGCTGCCCACGCCGCGGCGGTGGGCGAGCGCGCGGCGGCGGCCTGGCGGCGCGCGGGGATCGCCTGCCGGATCCGCCTCTGCCGGGTCGATCCCCACGGCGCCCGCCGGGTGGAGGGCTGAGCGTGGAGCTCGTCTCGACCCGTGATCCCGGCCGCCGCGCCTCGTTTCTCGAGGCGGTGGTCGCCAACGTGCCGGGCGACGGCGGCCTCTTCGTCCCCGCACGGCTCGCGCCGCTGTCGCCGGCGACGATCGCCACGCTCCTCGCGATGCCGTGGCCGGAGCGGGCCACGGCGCTCCTGGCCGAGCTGCTCGGCGACGAGCTCGCGCGCGACGAGATCGCCGAGCTCACCGGCGCGGCGTTCGACTTCCCCGTGCCGCTCGTCCGCCTCCCCGACGGGCTCGCGGTGCTCGAGCTCTTCCACGGGCCGTCGCTCTCGTTCAAGGATTTCGGCGTCCGCTTCCTCGCCCGTCTCCTCGCCCTCCTCGCCCGGCGGGAGGCGGCGGCGGGCCGCGCGCCGGGGCCGCGCACCGTGCTCACCGCCACCAGCGGCGACACCGGCGCCGCGGTGGCGCTCGCCTTCCACGGCCTGCCCGCGCTGCGCGTCGCGGTGCTCTACCCGCGCGGGCGCATCTCGAACCGCCAGGAGCGGCAGATGGCGACCCTCGGCGGCAACGTGCGCGCCTTCGCCGTCGACGGCAGCTTCGACGACTGCCAGCGCCTGGTGAAGGCCAGCTTCGCCGCGCCCGCGCTCGTCGCGCGCCACGGCCTCGTCGCCGCCAACTCGATCAACATCGCCCGGCTGCTCGCCCAGGTGCTCTACTACTTCGAGGCGGTCGCGGCCGCCGGCGACGCCCCGCCGCCGGTCGTCTGCGTTCCGTCGGGCAACTTCGGCAACCTCTGTGCCGGGCTCCTCGCCCGCCGGCTCGGCCTGCCGCTCGGCGGGCTCGCGCTCGCCACCAACGCCAACACCACCGTGCCCGACTATCTCGACGGGGGCGCGTGGCGGCCGCGGCCGAGCCTCGCGACGCTCTCCAACGCCATGGACGTCGGCGCCCCCAGCAACTGGGAGCGGATCGCCTGGCTCCACGGCGACGATCGCGAGGCGCTGCGGGCGGCGCTCCGCTGGGGGAGCCTCGACGACGACGGCACCCGCCGGGAGATCGCCCGCCTCGCCGCCCTGGGCTACGCCGTCGATCCGCACGGCGCGGTGGCCTCGGCCGTGCTGCGCCGCCTGCTGCGGCCGGGCGAGCGGGGGCTCTTTCTCGGCACCGCGCACCCGGCGAAGTTCGAGGTCTCGGGCGCGGCGGTCCCGCTGCCCCCGCCGCTCGCCGCGGCGCTGCGCCGGCCGCTCCTCTCCGAGCCGCTCCCGGCCACGGAAGCGGCGCTCCACGCCGCGCTCGCGGCCTGGTCGGCCTGACCCGCTACGAAGGAGAGCGCTCCGTGCATCCCCGGATCCCCGTCACCGTCCTCGGCGCCACCGGCGTGGTCGGCCAGCGGTTCGTGCGCCGGCTGAGCCACCACCCCTGGTTCGCCGTCCGGCACCTCTGCGCGAGCGACCGGAACGCCGGCAAGCGGTACCGCGACGCCTGCGACTGGCGGCTGCGCGGCGAGCCGTGGGGAGGGCTCGGCGAACAGGTGCTCGCGCCGGCCAGCGTTGGCGACGCGTTCGCACCGGTCGTCTTCTCCGCCCTCGACAGCGCGCCGGCGCGCGAGCTCGAGCCGGAGTTCGCCGCCGCCGGGGCCTGGGTCTTCTCCAACGCCTCGGCCTTCCGGATGGCGGACGACGTGCCGCTCCTCGTGCCCGAGGTCAACCCGGATCACCTCGCGCTCGTCGCCCGCCAGCGCCGCGAGCGCGGCTGGCGCGGCGCGATCGTCTGCAACCCGAACTGCACGGCGACCGTGCTCGTCACGGCGCTCGCGCCGCTCCACGCCACCTTCGGCGTCGAGGCGGTCTTCATGACCTCGATGCAGGCGGCGAGCGGCGCCGGCTACCCCGGCGTCGCCAGCCTCGACCTGCTCGGCAACGTCATCCCGTTCATCCGCGGCGAGGAGGAGAAGGTCGAAGAGGAGACCCGCAAGCTGCTCGGCCGGCTGACCGGCGAACGGATCGAGCCGGCGGCGCTCGCCATCTCGGCCGCCTGCAACCGGGTACCGGTCGTCGACGGCCACCACGAGACGGTCTCGGTCCGCCTCGCGGGCGACCCCTCGCTCGCCGCGGTGCGCGCGGCGCTCGCCGGCTGGCGCGGCGAGCCGCAGCGGCTCGCGCTTCCTTCGGCGCCGGCGGCGCCCCTCGTGGTGCACGACGCCGACGACCGGCCGCAGGCGCGCCTCGATCTCGACGACACCGACGGGATGGCGGTCCACGTCGGCCGCCTCCGCCCCTGCCCGCTCCTCGGCCTGAAGCTGGCGCTGCTCGGCCACAACGCCGAACGCGGCGCCGCCGGCGCCAGCCTGCTCAACGCCGAGCTGGCCCGGGCACGCGGCCTGCTCGCCGCCGCGGTCGCCGCCGATCCGCACCGCCCGCGGTGAGCGGCGGTGGGGAAGAACCGCCGCCGCGTTAGGATCGCGGCGTTGCGGCAGCTGGCGAGAGGTTCCCGATGAAGCGATCCGGTCCCGTGCGCGTCGTCCTGACCGGCGGCGGCACCGGCGGGCACGTCTATCCGGCGCTCGCGCTCCACGAGGCGCTCGTGGAAGCGGGGATCGCCGGCGAGAGCCTCTATCTCGGCATCCGCGGCCGGGCCGAGGAGGTGATCGTCCCGCGCCACGGGCTGCGCCTCGGCTTCGTCCGCGCGGCGCCGGTGGCCGGCAGCGGCCTGCTCGGCAAGCTGCGCGCCGGGGTCACGATCGCGGGCGGGGTGCTCCAGGCGATCGGCCATCTCCTCCGCTTCCGGCCGAAGCTCGTCGTCGCCACCGGCGGCTACGCCTCGGCGCCGGTGGTCTTCGCCGCCTTCCTCCTCCGCCCCTGGCTCGGCCTCCGGATCGTCCTCGACGAGCAGAACCTCGCCCCGGGGCTGCTCAACAAGGCCGCCTCGCTGCTCGCCGACCTGGTGCTCGTCGCCTTCCGCGAGACGCCGTACTTCGTCTGGAGCACCCGCTGCCTGTTTACCGGCTACCCCGTGCGCGCGGCCTACCGTGAGGTCGGCGAGGAGGAGCCGGCCGCGCTCCGCCGGCGGCTCGGGGTGCCCGAGGAGGCGACGCTCGTCGTCGTCTCCGGCGGCTCGCTCGGCTCGCGCAGCATCAACCGCGCGCTCGCCGCCGCCCTCCCGGCGCTCGCCGAGGTGCCCGGCCTCTTCATCGTCCACGGCCTCGGGCTCGCCCGCGGCCCGGAGTACGACGCGGTGGCCGACAGCCTGCCGCGGCTCGCCGCCGCCCTCGGGGAACGGTTCGACGCCGCCTCGCGGACCGCGCGCAACGCCGCCGGCGAGCTCTTCTACCGCGCCACGGAGTACTTCCACGACTTCGCCGACTGGCAGCGGGCGGCCGATCTCGTCGTCGGCCGCGCCGGCGCCGGGGCGCTCGCCGAGACGATGGCGCTCGGCCGCGCGATGATCGCGGTCCCGAAGCGGGGGCTGCCGGGCGATCACCAGGAGCTCAACGCCGTGGCGCTCGCCGAGGAGGGGGCGGTCGAGGTGCTCTTCGAGCGGGCCGGGCTCGGCGGCGAGGTCGACCAGGTCCCCGCCGAGGAGCTTGCCGCGGCGATCGTCGCGCTCGCGAACGACCCCGAACGCCGGGCGCGGCTCGCGGCCCGGGCGCGCGCCCTCGACACCCCGGAGAGCGCGCGCCTCGCGACCGAGGCGATCAGGCTCCTGCTCGCCGGGCGCGAGCCGGCCACCACGAGCGCGATCGTCGAGCCGGCGTTCGTCCGCTTCCAGCGGCAGTACGACAGCCTCGTCGCGCACCTCGAGGCGACCCCCCGCGGTCTCTACCACCGCCTCTACGACGCCAAGGTGGACGAGTACCTCGCCGCCGGCGACGAGGCGACGGTGAACCGGGGGATCAAGCTCGTCGGCGCGCTCCGGCGGGCCGACCGGTATCCGGAGCTCATCGCCGGGCTCGCGCGCTGGCCGGGGTTCCTGCGCCGCAACGCGCTCGCCGCGCTCGCCAAGGCCGAGCGGTGCGGGGAGGGGTTCGCGGCCGCCGCGGAGCGCGGTCTCGGTGACTCCTACTGGGAGGTCCGCCGGGAGGCGCTCGCGCTGATCCTGCGCTTCCCCGCCGAGCTCGGCGCCGTGCCCGCCCTCGGTCGCGGGGTCGAGCGCCTCGCGGGGCGGCGGCGGGAAGGGTTCGAGGTGCGGGGCGCGGCGCTGCGGGCCGCGGTCGCGGTGCTCGACGAGCGCCGCTTCCTCGCGCTCGCGGCGCCGTTCGCGACCGAGCGGTCGGTGCGGCTGCGCGAGGCGCTCCTCGACGCGGTGGCCCGGGGCCTCGAAAGCGGCCGCCTGCGCGATCGGATGGCGGTGCGGCTGCTGCTCGAGCGCGTCGTGGTGACGACCTCGGAGTTCTCCCCGTCGTTCCGGATCCGGGAGCGGTTCCTCGCCGCCGCCCGGGCTCTCGAGGAGGAGCCGCGATGATCCAGCTCCTGATCGATGCGCTGCAACGGCTCGGGATCGACTTCGGCTTCTTCCGCCTCGCCGAGTCGGTCACCTTCCGGGCCCTCATGGCGCTCGCCACCTCGCTCGCCGTCGCGGTGCTGCTCGGCTGGAAGCTGGTGGTCTTCCTCTACCAGCGCCGGCTGCGCGACACCTCCGGGGAGTTCCTCTCGCTCCACACCCACTCCAAGCAGGGGACGCCCACCGGCGGCGGCCTGCTCGTCCTCCTGGCGTGCGCCTCCTCGGCGCTCGTCTGGGGGCATCTCGACAGCGTGCAGCTGCTGCTCGTGATCGCCGGCTTCGTCTACCTCGGGCTCGTGGGGCTCGTCGACGACGCCCTCAAGGTGCGCTTCCGGTCGTCGCTCTTCGGCCTCGGACAGCTGACGAAGACGCTCCTGCTGCTCGCCTTCATCGTCCCCTTCTCCTGGCTGCTCGTCGCCGACGCGAGCCCGGTGCCCGCGGCGCTGCGCACCGCGCTCTTCGTGCCGTTCGTCAAGCAGCCGCTCTTCGACCTCGGCGCCCTCGGCTTCTTCCTCTTCGCGGTCTTCGCGATCTTCTCGATCGTCAACGCGGTGAACGTGACCGACGGCATGGACGGCCTGCTCTGCGGCGCGGCCACCACGGTGCTCGCGGTCTACGTCGTCTTCGCCTACGTGATGAGCAACGCCGTGCTCTCGCGCTACCTGCTCTTCCCCTACCTGACCGGCGCCGAGGAGCTGGTGATCTTCGGCGCCGCGCTGATCGGCGCCGTGCTCGGCTTCCTCTGGCGCAACGCCTTCCCCGCCGAGGTCTTCCTCGGCGACACCGGCTCGCTCGCGATCGGCGGCGCGATCGCGATGATGGCCTTCCTCCTCCGTCAGGAGATGCTCTTCCCGATCGCCGGCGGGCTCTTCGTGCTCGAGATCTTCACCTCGCTCGTGCAGGAGAAGATCGGCACCCGCCTCGGCCGCCGCCTCGTGCTGCGCGCGCCGTTCCACCACGCCCTCACCTTCCGCGGGATCGCCGAGCCGAAGGCGGTCGTGCGGCTCTGGATCGTCTCCCTCCTGCTCGCCGCGATCGCGCTCCTCTCGCTCAAGGTGCGCTGAGCGCGCACCCGTTCAGACGGCGGCGGCGAGGGCGGGGCCGAAGGGGGGGCGCAGGACGCCCGTCTCGGTCACGATGGCGGCGATCAGCTCGGCCGGCGTGACGTCGAAGGCGAGGTTGAACCCTTCGGTGCCGGGGGCGGCCACCGGCCGGCCGCCGAGGTGGGTGACCTCCTCGCCGCGGCGCTCCTCGATCGGGATCCCGGCGCCGGTCGGCAGGCCGAGATCGAACGTCGAGCGGGGGGCGGCGACGTAGAACGGCACGCCGTGCCGGGCGGCGAGCACCGCCACGGTGTAGGTACCGATCTTGTTGGCGGTGTCGCCGTTGGCGGCGATCCGGTCGGCGCCGACCACGACGCCCGTGACGAGCCCGCGCGCCATCAGCGCGCCGACACTCGAATCGGTGACCAGCCGGTGCGGGATCCCGAGCCGCCCGAGCTCCCAGGCGGTCAGGCGGGCCCCCTGGAGGAGCGGCCGGGTCTCGTCCACCCAGACCCGCTCGACCTTGCCCGCCTCCCACGCCGCGCGGATCACCCCGACCGCGGTGCCGAAGCCGGCGGTGGCGAGCGCCCCGGCGTTGCAGTGGGTCAGGAGGCGCTCGCCCGTCCCGAAGAGCGCCGCCCCGTGGCTCCCCATCGCCCGGCAGGCGGCCCGGTCCTCCGCCTCGATCGCCCGCGCCTCCTCCACGAGCCGCGCGAAGAGCGTGGCGCGCGGCGCGCCGGCGTGGCGGGCGAAGACGGCCCGCTGGCGGTCGAGCGCCCAGCGGAGGTTGACCGCCGTCGGCCGGGTGGCGAGCAGGAGGTCGTGTGCGGCGGCGAAGCGGGCCGCGCTCTCTTCATCCGGCCCCGTGGCGAGCGCGAGGGCGACGCCGTAGGCGGCGGCCACGCCGATCGCCGGCGCGCCCCGCACCGCGAGGCGGCGGATCGCCGCGGCGAGCGGTTCGGGGTCACGGATCTCGAGCCACCGCTCCTCGGCGGGCAGCAGCGTCTGGTCGAGCAGCGCGAGGTGGTCGTCCCGCCAGCGGAGCGGCACGACCTCGTTCGCAGGGGCAGCAGGCGGCGCGGACATGCGCCGATTCTACGGGGCCGGACTCAGGGCAACGAAGCCGACCAGGCGCCGAGGTCGCCCGTTTCGCAGCCGTCGGCGAGCAGCACGTGGAGCGGCGCGTCTGCGAGCGCGGCGACCACCGCGGCGTTCATCCGGAGGATGTTCTCCGCCATCACCGGGGTGAGCGCGCCGGGCAGGTCGGTCGTCCGGTGGTAGTGAGGGTAGATCGACCAGTCGTTCTCGATCGTGAGCACGGCGGGCATCCCTCGCTGGAGGAACGGCACGTGGTCCGAACCGGAGGCGGAGAACGAGGTCACCACCCGCAGGTCGGTGAAGGTGGCGGCCGCCGCCTGGAAGTCGGCGAGGCGTCCGGCATGGGTGGTGTTCGTCTCGATCAGCACGTCGAGATCGGCGTCGGCCGTGTAGCCGATCATGTCCATGTTGAGCATCAGCGCCACGGTCGGGGCGAGCCCGGCGGCGACGAGGCTCTGGGCATGTGCCGCACCGCCGTAGAGCCCCTGCTCCTCGCCGCTGTAGCAGGCGAAGACGATCGTCACCTGCGGCCGCCAGACGGTGAAGATCCGGGCGAGCTCGAGGACGCCGGCGCAGCCGCTCGCGTTGTCCTCGGCCCCCGGCGCCGCGATCTGCGGGCTCTGCGAGGTCGAGTCGTAATGGCCGCCCACGACGAGGAGGCGCCCCGTGTCGCCCAGCCCGGGCAGGGTCGCGAGCACGTTCCACGCGATCGTGCTCCCGACCTGGAACGACTGCGTGGTCACCGTCACCCCCGGCAGCTCTCCGAAGCGGGCGACGAGCCAGTCGCGGGCGTCGTGGATCTCCGTGCCGTGAGTCCAGCGGTTCCAGCCGGCGAGCGCGACCACCGCGGCGAACCAGCGATCGGAGTCGACGGCGTCGACGATTGCCGGGTCGACCGCGCGCAGCGCCTCTTCCAGCTCCGT
>JAAYLR010000234.1 GCA_012521815.1 Acidobacteriota bacterium | reverse complement strand
GGGCCGCTCCGCTCGAGCCGCCGGCGAGGATCCCCTCGCTGCGGGCGAGGTCGCGGGCGGCGAGGAACGCTTCGCCGTCGGTCACCTGCAGCATCTCGTCGATCCGTTCGAACTCCGGACAGGCGATGAGCTCCTCGTCGCCCAGCCCTTCGAGCAGATAGCGGCGGGGCACGCCGGGGGTACCGGTCCGGAAGTAGTCGGTGAAGACCGAGCCGGCGACGTCCACCGCCACCACGCGCACCCCCGGATTCTGCTCCTTCAGGTAGCGCGCGACCCCCGAAATCGTGCCCCCGGTGCCGATGCCGCAGACGAAAAAATCGATCCGGCCGTCCATCTGCCGCCAGATCTCGGGACCGGTCGTGAGGTAGTGCGCCTCGTTGTTCGCCCGGTTGTTGTGCTGGTCGGGGAAGAAGGCGCCCGGGATCGAGGCCGCGAGCTCGCGGGCCTTGCGGTTGTAGCTCTCGGGGTGCTCGGGCGGCAGCTCGCCGTCCACGAGCACCAGCTCGACGCCCATCGCCCGCAGGCAGTCGAGCTTCTCGCGGCTCGTCTGGCGGCGCACCACCATGACGCAGCGCAGGCCGTGCTCGACCGCCACCATCGCCATCCCCATCGCGGTGTTGCCGGACGACGCCTCGACCACCACCCCGCCGGGGCGCAGCCGGCCGTCGGCGAGCGCGCTTTCGATCATGTGCCGGGCGATCCGGTCCTTCACGCTGCCGCCGGGATTGAGGAACTCGAGCTTGGCCCAGACCTCTCCGGAGAAACCGGGGACCGCTCGCCGGAGCCGGACGAGAGGCGTGTCCCCCACCGCCTCCGCCAGTCGATCGTAGACACGCCGCGCGCTCATCCGGCGCAGCATAGCAACCCGCCGGGTCGCCGGCGGTGGTTCGTCATAAGAAAAGGGACGGGCCGTCTGGCCCGTCCCTCCGTTGGAGCCTGGTTGACCGGCAGCCGCGGCTCAGCCGGCGCCGCCGCCTCCCCGCGCCTTGGGAGCACGCCAGAGCGTGGCGCGCAGGAAGTCGTGGTTGAGACGGGCGATGAAGTCGATCGAGATCTCCTTCGGGCAGGCCGCCTCGCACTCGCCGTAGTTGGTGCAGGAGCCGAACGCCTCCTGCTCCATCTGGGCCACCATCGCCTCGGCGCGCTGCCAGCGTTCGGGCTGTCCCTGCGGGAGGAAACCGAGGTGGGAGATCTTGGCAGCGACGAAGAGCTGCGCCGCGCCGTTCGGGCACTGGGCGACGCAGGCGCCGCAGCCGATGCACGCCGCCGCGTCCATCGCCACGTCGGCCGCGCCCTTGGCGACCGGGATGGCGTTGCCGTCGGGGGCCGACCCGGTGTTGACCGAGATGAAACCGCCCGACTGGATGATCCGGTCGAGCGCGCCGCGGTCGACGACGAGGTCCTTGATCACCGGGAACGCCCGGCTCCGCCACGGCTCGATGATGATCTCGTCGCCGTCCTTGAAGAAGCGCATGTGGAGCTGGCAGACCGTCGTCCCTTCGAGCGATCCGTGCGCCTCGCCGTTGATCATCATGCCGCAGGTGCCGCAGATCCCCTCGCGGCAGTCGTGGTCGAAATGGATCGGATCCTCGCCCTTCTCGATCAGCCGCTCGTTGACCACGTCGAGCATCTCGAGGAAGGACATGTCCTCGCTGACGTCGGGGGCCGCGTAGGTCACGAAGCGCCCCGGCGTGCGGGCGTTCTTCTGGCGCCAGACATGCAGGGTCAGGTTCATCACTTGTAGCTCCTCTGGCTCGGCTTCACGTAGTCGAAGGTCAACGGCTCGCGGTGCAGCGCCGGCGCATTCCCCTCGCCCTTCCACTCCCAGGCCGCGACGTAGGTGAACTTCTCGTCGTTGCGCTTCGCCTCGCCCTCGGGCGTCTGGTGCTCCTCCCGGAAGTGACCACCGCACGACTCCTCGCGGTGCAGGGCGTCGCGGCAGAGGAGCTCGGCCAGCTCGAGGAAATCCGCGACCCGGCCGGCCTTCTCGAGCGAGTGGTTCAGCTCGTCGGCGTCGCCGAGCACCCGGACTTCCTTCCAGAACCGCTCGCGCAGCTCCGGGATCGCCTCGATCGCGTGCTCCAGCCCCGCCGCCGTGCGCCCCATGCCGCAGTTCTCCCAGAGGAGCGAACCGAGCTCACGGTGGAACGAGTCGACGGTGCGGGTGCCGCCGACGGCGAGCAGCTTGTCGATCCGCGCCTTCACTTCCGCCTCCGCCGCCCGGAACTCCGGCAGGTCGGTGGTGCGGGGGCGTCCCATGCGCGGCGCGAGGTAGTTGCCGAGCGTGTAGGGGATGACGAAGTAGCCGTCCGCCAGCCCCTGCATGAGCGCCGAGGCGCCCAGGCGGTTCGCGCCGTGATCGGAGAAGTTCGCCTCGCCGAGCACGAAGAGGCCGGGGATCGTGCTCATGAGGTCGTAGTCGACCCAGAGCCCGCCCATCGTGTAGTGGACCGCCGGGAAGATCCGCATCGGCACCGTGTACGGATCCTCGCCGGTGATCTTCTCGTACATCTGGAAGAGGTTGCCGTACCGCTCTTCGATCTTGCCGCGGCCGAGCCGGCCGATCGCCTCGGCGAAGTCGAGGTAGACCCCGAGACCGGTCGGGCCGACGCCCCGCCCCTCGTCACAGACCGCCTTGGCGGCGCGCGAGGCGATGTCGCGCGGCACGAGGTTCCCGAACGCCGGATAGCGCCGTTCGAGGTAGTAGTCGCGCTCCGACTCCGGGATGTCGTTCGGATTCCGCTTGTCGCCGGCCTGCTTCGGCACCCAGATCCGGCCGTCGTTGCGCAGCGACTCGGACATCAGCGTCAGCTTCGACTGGTAGTCGCCGGCCACCGGGATGCAGGTGGGGTGGATCTGCGTGAAGCACGGGTTGGCGAAGAGCGCGCCGCGCCGGTGCGCCCGCCAGATCGCGGTGCCGTTGCAGCCCTTGGCGTAGGTGGCGAGGTAGAAGGCGTTGCCGTAGCCGCCGGTGCAGAGCAGGACCGCATCGCCGGCATGGGAACGGATCTCGCCGGTGACCATGTCGCGCACCACGATCCCTTTGGCCTCGCCGTCGACCACGACGAGATCGAGCATCTCGGTGCGCGGGAACATCCGCACCTGGCCACGCCCGATCTGCCGCGCGAGCGCCTGGTAGGCCCCGAGCAGCAGCTGCTGCCCCGTCTGGCCGCGGGCGTAGAAGGTGCGCGAGACCTGGGCGCCGCCGAACGACCGGTTGTCGAGCGTGCCGCCGTACTCGCGGGCGAACGGCACCCCCTGCGCCACGCACTGGTCGATGATGTCGACCGAGATCTGCGCCAGCCGGTAGACGTTCGCCTCCCGGGCCCGGAAGTCGCCCCCCTTCACGGTGTCGTAGAAGAGGCGGTAGATGCTGTCGCCGTCTCCCTGATAGTTCTTGGCGGCGTTGATCCCGCCCTGGGCGGCGATCGAGTGCGCGCGCCGGGCGCTGTCCTGATAGCAGAAGCACTCGACGTTGTAGCCGAGCTCGCCGAGCGTCGCGGCGGCGGCGGCGCCCGCGAGGCCGCTGCCCACCACGATCACCGAGAACTTCCGCTTGTTCGCCGGATTGACGAGTTTCAGATCGAACCGGTACCGGTCCCACTT
>JAAYLR010000233.1 GCA_012521815.1 Acidobacteriota bacterium | reverse complement strand
GATCTCGGTGGCCGCCGCGTCGGCGCGGCCGCGGATCTCCTCGGCGGCGCGGTACGCCTCCGAGCCGATCCGCTGCAGGTCGCGCTCCTTCTCGCCCTGGATGCGCAGCGCCTCACCTTCGCCCTGGGAGCGGAAGCGGGCGGCGATCCGTTCCCGCTCCGAGATCATCCGGTCGAAGACCTTCGCCTGCACCTCGGCGACATAGTTGATCCGCTTGATGCGCACGTCGAGGATCTCCATGCCGAGATCGGCGGTGCGCTCCTGCGCCCGCGCGAGGATCTCGCGGCGGATCGCCTCGCGGCCGGCGGCGATCGGTTCGAGCAGCGTCCGCTCTTCCTCGGTCTGCGACTCGTCCATCTCGGGGACGCGGTTCGAGGTGCGGACCACCTCGACGAGATCGTGGTTGGCGATCGCGTTGCGGGTCTCGCCGTCGAGGATGTCGTCGAGGCGGGTCTGGGCCCCCCGTTCGTCCTGGAGGCGCTGGAAGAACTTCAGCGGGTCGGTGATCCGCCAGCGGGCGTAGGTGTCGACCCAGATGAACCGCTTGTCGCGGGTCGGCAGCTGGTTCGCCTCGCCGTCCCATTCGAGGAACCGCTTCTCGAAGCGGTGGACCTTCTGGATGAACGGCACCTTGACGTGGAGGCCGGGGGTGGTGACCGGCGCTCCGACCGGGCGGCCGAACTGGGTGAGGATCACCTGCTCGGCCTCGTCGACGGTGTAGAAGAGGTTGCCGAGCACGACGAGGCCGGCGACGGCGAGCACCGCGAGCAGCCGGGGGTTCATCGCTCACCTCCCCGCGGCGCGGCCGCCGGTGCCGGGCGGCCGCCTTCGAGGTTGAGGAGCGGCAGCAGGCCGCGGATCTCCTCGTCGACGACCACCTTCTTCCCCGCCCGGGGGAGCACGCGCCCCATCGTCTCGAGGTAGATCCGCTTGCGGGTCACCTCCGGCGCCTTCCGGTACTCCTCGAAGAGGGCGGTGAAGCGGGCCGCGTCACCCTCGGCGCGGTTGACCCGGTCGAGGGCGTACCCTTCGGCGCGCTCGACGGTCTGCTGCGCCTCGCCCTGCGCCCGGGGGATCACCTGGTTGTACTCGCGCTGGGCGGTGTTGATCCGCTGCTCGCGCTCCTGCTGCGCCTGGTTGACCGCGTTGAACGAGGCCTTCACGGCCTCGGGCGGGTTCACGTTCTGGAGCACCACCTGCTCGACCTTCAGCCCCATCCGGTACTGGTCGCAGAGCTCCTGGATGCCGTCTTCGACGAGGCTCGCGATCTCCTGACGGCCGACGGTGAGCACCTCGTTGACGGTGCGGTCGCCGATCGCCGAGCGCATCACCGCCTCGGTCATGGCGCGGAAGAGCTCGCGCACGCTGCGCACCCGGAAGAGGTAGTCGTAGGCGTTGACGATCCGGTACTGGACCACCCACTCGACGTCGGCGATGTTCAGGTCGCCGGTGAGCATCAGCGTCTCCTCGTCGAAGCTGCGGGAGGAGTACTGGGTGGGGCCGCCGGTGCGGGTGGTGCGGAAGCCGAACTCCTCCTTCAGCTGGCGTTCGACGGGCACCTTGATCACGCTCTCGACCCCGAACGGCAGCCGGAAGTTGAGCCCCGGCGGCGCCTCGCGCACGTAGGCGCCGAACCGCTGGACGATCCCGATCTCCTCCGGGTCGACGGTGTAGACCGAGGTGGCGGCGCCGATGACGACGAGGATGCCGAGGATGATCGCGCGCAGCGGCAGCCGGTCGAGCAGGTGGCGCCAGTTGTCGCCCACGCTGGGAAAGTCGAGGCGGCGGCCGCGGAAGCCGGGATCGTCGGTCGCGTTCATGGGCTCCTCCTCGATGGATGACCCTACCACCCGGAGAACGCGGTACGATTCCCCGGGCCGGACGATGCGAACGCCTCGCTGGGAGCAGATGCGCGAGGACCTCCGGGTTCTCCACCAGGCCGCACTCGTGGCTGCCGATCCGGCAGCGGCGGTCCGGCGGGCCCTCTTCGGCCCGGCCGCGACGGGAACCGGCCACCGGATCCGGGAGGGGGAGAAGGTCCTCCTCATCGCCGCGGGGAAAGCCGCCGCGGGGATGGCGGCCGGCGCCTTCGATCTGCTCGGCAACCAGATCGTCGCGGGGCTCGTCGTCCACCCGCACGGCGACCCGCGCGCCGAACGCACCGTCTGGCCGACCGCGATCCGCACCCTCGGCGCCGGGCACCCGCTCCCCGACACGGCGAGCCTCGTGGCGGGGGAGACGGTGACCGAGATGCTCGCCGCGCGCGCGGAGGGGACGAGCGTCCTCGTCCTGCTCTCGGGCGGCGCCTCGGCGCTGCTCGAGCAGCTCCCACCGGAGATCACGCTCGACGAGCTGCGGGCCGTGACCCTCGCGCTGCAGCGCGCCGGCGCCGACATCGCCGCGCTCAACACCGTGCGCCGGGCGCTCTCGCGCCTCAAGGGGGGCGGGCTCGCGCGGCTCGCGGCGCCGGCCCGGCTGCTCACCCTGGCGCTCGCCGACGTCGCCGGCGAAGCCCCCGAGGCGATCGGCTCCGGCCCCACCGTCCCCTCGCCCACCGGACCGGCGGAGGCGCTCGCGGTCCTCGCGGGAAGAGGGCTCCTCGCCGCGGTCCCCGGGGTGACGGCGTTCCTGGAGCGCGCCGCGGCGGCGCGCGCCGCTGAACCACCGGCCGCCGTGGCGGAAGCCCCGTACGGCGAGTACCGGATCGTCGGCTCGAACCGCCGCGCCGTGGCCGCCGTGGCGGTGGCCGCCGGCGAGTGCGGCTTCGACTCCCGGATCGTCGCGACCGCGCTCGCCGGGGAGGCGCGCGAGGTCGGCGCGGCGCTCGCCGCCGAGGCGATCCGCGCCCGCGAGCGCCTCGCCACCCGCGGCGCCCGCCCCCTCTGCCTCGTGCAGGGCGGCGAGACCACCGTCACCGTCCACGGCAACGGCCGCGGCGGCCGGAATCAGGAGGTCGCCCTCGGCGCCGCCCGGGTGCTCGCCGGACAGCCGAAGATCGCGCTCCTCGCCGTCGCCACCGACGGGATCGACGGCAACTCCCGCGCCGCCGGCGCGCTCGCGACCGGCGACACCCTCGCCCGCGCCGCCGCCCTCGGCCTCTCGGCCGACACGGCCCTCGCCAACAACGACGCCGAGCCGTTCTTCGATGCCCTCGGCGACCTCTGGCTGACCGGCCGCACCGGCACCAACGTCAACGACCTCGCCATCGCCCTCGTCTATCCGGGGGGCGAGGCGTAGGCCGCGCGCGCTCTGCGGTAGAGGATCTGCCTTTTCAGCCCGCCGGGGGCGGGAGGTAGCGGCTGCCGTAGATGCCGAGGCAGGCGTCCTGGACGACGTCGATGCCGGCGGCGGTGAGGCGGGCGGCGGCTTCGTCGTGGCGGATGCCGCTCTGGAGCCAGACGACGCGGGGG
>JAAYLR010000232.1 GCA_012521815.1 Acidobacteriota bacterium | reverse complement strand
TGGAGGTACCATGGAGGTGCCAGGCGATTTGTCCTGGCATCGGCAGGTTCAGCGTCCGTTTCTCGTCTTCGGAGGCATGGGCAGACGACTTCGCTACACCCCGCCCGGGGGAGCCCTCTTCGAGGTCACCTGCGGTACCTTTCAGCGCCGGCTCCTCCTCCGACCCTCTCCGCAGCTGCGTGCGATCACGCTCGGTGTGCTCGCCCGCGCCCAGGAACAGTCCGGCATCGCGATCCACGCCTTCGTCTTCCTCTCCAACCACTACCACCTTCTGGTCACGACCACCGATGCCGCCCAGCTCGCCCAGTTCGTCGGCTACCTCAACTCGAACCTGGCGCGCGAAGTCGCCCGCCTCCACGGCTGGGAAGGAAAGGTCTGGGCCCGGCGCTATGAGGCGATCCTCGTCAGCGACGAAGACTCGGCCCAGGTCGAGCGCCTCCTCTATCTCGTCCGGCAGGGCTGCAAGGAGGGGCTGGTGGACGATCCCCTGGAGTGGCCCGGCGCCACCAGCTGGCAGGCGATGCTCAGCGGTGACCCACCGACCGGAATCTGGTTCGATCGCACATCGGAGTGTCACCACCGGCGGAATGGAGCGCCGTCCTCGGAGCACGATTTCGCCATTCCGCAGACCGTGACGCTCACTCCCTTGCCCGCCTGGGCGGATCTCTCCGCGGCCGAACGACGAGCACGCTTGGAAGACCTCCTCGATCTCGCTCGAACCGAAGCTCGCTCGCGACGCAAAGAGACCGGCCGGAGAGCGATCGGACCGAAAGCGGTTCAGCGCCTGGATCCCCTTTCGATACCGATCGATAGTCGTCGGCGCCCCGCGCCCCTGGTCCATGCCACAAGCCGCGAGGTTCGCCTCGCCTTTCTCGAGGCTTACCGCCTGTTCACGGCCGCCTACCGGCGGGCGGCGGACGCGCTCCGCGCCGGTTTCGCTGCCGTCGTCTTTCCCGACGGCTGCTTCCCGCCACCGGGACCGTTCCGAAAACCGGCGATCGCCTGAGCACCTCGCAGGCTGGCGAAAGGTGAGCTGTCGAAGAGGCCTGCGCCGGGATCCGGTGCGAGTCGAGGTCTGCCCGGCTGGGTCGAATCGCCGTCCTGGAACCTCGATCTCTGGATTCTCAGCCGTCTGAAGCTGCGCACCCGATCCCAGCGTGAGGCAACCGCTGCCGGTTCACCCTCACCCAGCAAGCAGGAGAACCGTACGAGACCAGATCCCGGGGGCACCCCCCGACAGATCCCGGCAAATCGCCTGGCACCTCGACAAAGTGCCTGGCACGGAGTGGCTTCAGTCGGTGCGGGCGGCCTGCTCGACGGCGCGGCGCCAGGCGGCGGTCACGGCGGCTGGGGCGTGGTCGAGGACGAGGCGGGCGCGGCCGCTGGCGGCCAGGCGGGTGCGTGCGACCGGATCGGCCAGGAGCCGTCCGATCACCGTCACCCACTCCGCGGCGCTCCCGGCCACGGCGAGCTCCTCGCCGGGCCGGGCGGTCGTGCCGGCCGCCGCCTCCGGCGAGGCGACGACCGGGACCCCCGCCGCCCACGCTTCGAGCACCTTGACCGGCACGCCCGATCCGGCGCGCATCGGCGCGAGGGCGAGGGTCGCTCCGTGGAACACCTCGGCGAGCGACGCCGGAGAGGCGGAGAGCCGAGCCCCCGCACGGCCGGCGGCGTGCCGCAGCACCGCCGGCGGCCGGTCCCCCGCCAGCAGCAGCTCGGCATCCGGATGCGCCGCGCGCACCGCGGGCCAGACCTCGGCGAGGAACCAGAGCGCCGCCTCCCGGGTCGGGTAGTAGCCGAGGTTCCCCGTGAGCACGAGGCGCTGCCCACCACCCGTCACCGGTGCCGGTGGCGGACCCGGTGGCACCGCGAGCGGGATCACCTCGAGCCGCCGCGCGAGCTCGGGCCCCGCCAGCGCCGCGAGCGCCGCGCGGTCCCGCTCGGCGACCACCACCCCGCACCCGCTCGCTGCGAGGAGCCGGCGTTCGGCCCGGGCGAGCCGGCGGGCTTCCGCGCGCAGCAGCGGGGCCCAGAGGAGGCGGTCGAGCGCCGCCCGCCGTTCCATGTTCTGCGAGAGACAGTCGATGAAGTCGACGAGGAGCGGCCGTCCGGCGAGATGCCGGAGGCAGGGTGCCAGCCGCACGAGCTGGAGCACCACGAGATCGGCGGCAGGGGCGAGCCGGGCGCAGCGCCGGTCGAGATCGGCAGCGGCAAAGAGGCTCTGTTGGATCGGCTCCCCGCGGCCGAGCGCCCGCAGCGCCGCGAGCGCGTGGCGGGGCGGCGGATCCGGGCGGTAGCGCTCGCTCCCGGCGAGCGACACCGGCGGCGGCAGCCCCGCCGTGGCCGGGGCGAGCAGTGTCACCTCGTGATCCTCCGTGAGCGCCGCGAGCAGCTGGTGCGCACGGAGCTGATCGCCTCGGCGCGCCGGCCACGGCCAGCGGCTGGTGACCACGAGGATCCTCATGTCGATGCCCGCGGGACGCCCGTGGCGAGGAGCGCGTGCAGCCGCGCGGACAGCACGGCCGGGTCATGGGCATGAGCCAGCCGGGCGCGTCCGGCGGCGACGAGGCGGGCGGCGAGTGCCGGCTCGGCGGCGAGCCGCGCGACCGCCGCCGCGATCGCTTCCGGGTCGTCTCCGAGCAGCAGCTCTCCGCCGTCGGCGCACCCGAGGCCGCGCGCGGCGGCCGGTGTCGCCACGACCGGCACCCCGCGCGCCCACGCCTCCAGCAGGCGGATCCTCACCCCGGAAGCTGCCCGCAGCGGCAGGAGCAGGATCGAACCGGGGGCGAACGGCACGGCACTGTCGTCCGGGCGCGGGTGGAGCTCGATCCCCTCGCCCCCGCTCGCAGAACCGGTGAAGAGGTGGAGCCGGGCGCCGGGAAGGCGCAAACGGATCGCCGGCCAGATTTCCTCCCGGAGCCAGCGGAGAGCGTCGCGGTTCGGTCCCCACGCCGGGCTGCCGAAGGCGACGAGCGCCGGGCTGCCGGGAAGCGGTGCCGAACCCGGGGGCAACTGCGCCGGGAAGGGGGGCGGCAGGATCTCGATCCGCCCGGTGTTCGGAGGCGCGAGCGCCGCGAGCCCGGAGGCGTCCTCGGGCGAGAGCGCGAGCGTGAGCGCCGCTCGCGTCACCGCCCGGCCTTCGCGCCGCGCGAGCCGGCGCGCCTCGCGGCGCAGGAGGAATCCGCGCGTGCGGCCTCGATGTTGCCCGGCGAGCGCGGCCCAGAGCTCGGACTCGACGTTCTCGGGGCGATAGACCAGCGGGCCGGCGCCGGACGGGAGGTTCGCCAGCGCCTGGAGCGGCTGCACCCAGAGCCAGTCACAACGGGCGACGGCGAGCGCGGCGTGCACGGTGCGCCGCAGCGCGGGGTGCCGATGACGAGCCACGGTGGCGGGCTCGCCCCGGCAGGTAGCGGCGAGCAGCGCAACCGGCCAGGGGCGGGGCCGGGCGGCGACCAGCCGGGCCTCGCCCAGGCGGCCGAGTTGGGCCACAGCCTCCCGGTGCGCCTCCGGATCGGCGGGAGCGGGCGCGATCACCACGAGCTCCACGCCCTCCCGGGCCAGGCCTTCGAGGGTGTTCCAGGCGAGCAGGCGGCCGCCGTCGGCCGGCGGCCAGGGTGACTTCGTGGTGAGGAAGAGGAGCCGCATCGGGCCGCCGCGCCGGGCGTGCTCGGCCGGGCGCGCCTCCTCAGACGAGGCTCAGCAGGTGGCCGAGCTTCTCCCGCTTGGTGCGCAGATAGGCTCGCGAATCGACGGTCGGCGGCACCTCGAGCGGGAGCCGCTCGACGATCTCCAGCCCGTAGCCGCGCAGCCCCACGAACTTGCTCGGGTTGTTCGAGAGCAGGCGCATCCGCCGCACCCCGAGGTCGCGGAGGATCTGCGCGCCGACGCCGTAGTCGCGCTGGTCGGCGCGGAAGCCGAGCCGCTCGTTCGCCTCCACCGTGTCGTGCCCCGCCTCCTGCAGCTCGTAGGCGCGCAGCTTGTTCACGAGGCCGATCCCCCGGCCCTCCTGCATCAGGTAGAGCAGGACGCCCCGCCCCTCGGCGGCGATCCGGTCGAGCGCGAGGTAGAGCTGCACGCCGCAGTCGCACCGCTCGGAGCCGAAGACGTCGCCGGTCAGGCACTGGCTGTGGACGCGCACGAGCACCGGCTGGCCGTCGTCGACCTCGCCGAGCACCAGCGCGACATGCTCCTCGCCGGTGAGCGGCGCCCGGTAGGCGCAGATCCGGAACTCTCCCCAGGCGGTGGGCAGCCGGGGCGCAGCGAGCCGCTCGACGATCGTCTCGTGGCGGAGGCGGTAGCGGATCAGATCCGCGACGGTGACGATCGGCAGCCCGTGGCGGGCGGCGAACGGCAGCAGGTCGGGGACCCGCGCCATCGTGCCGTCATCCTTCATGATCTCGCAGATCACCGCGGACGGATCGAGGCCGGCCAGACGCGCGAGGTCGACGCTCGCCTCGGTCTGCCCCGTCCGCTTGAGCACGCCCCCCCGGCGGGCCCGGAGCGGGAACATGTGGCCGGGGCGGAGCAGATCGTCGGGTCGCGTGGCGGGATCGATCGCGGTGCGCACCGTCGCGGCGCGGTCGGCGGCCGAGATGCCGGTGGTCACCTTGCCGCGCGCCTCGATCGAGACCGTGAAGGCGGTGCCGAAGGGGGAGGTGTTCTCCGCCACCATCGGCGGCAGCCCGAGCTGGTCGCACCGCTCCTCGGTGAGCGCGAGGCAGATGAGCCCGCGGCCGTGGGTGGCCATGAAGGCGATCGCCTCCGGCGTGACCTTCTCGGCCGCGATCGCGAGGTCGCCTTCATTCTCCCGCTCCTCGTCGTCCACGAGGATCACCATCCGCCCGGCGCGGAAGGCGGCGATGGCATCGGCTATCGGGGAGAACTGGCTCGAATCGCGCATGGGGGGGAGCGCCCGGCGCTTGGGGGCCGGACGGCGGCAGTCTACTTGTCCCCGCCGCATCCGGGCAAGGCCGCGGCGTCACCGCGGTCGTGAAAATCGGCTGGCACCTTGGGAAAACGGCTGGCACCTTGACGAGATCCTCGCCTCGGAGTCGCCTGGCACCCCGGGAGTACCACCGCCTGACAAATCGCCTGGCACCTCGAGAGAGCACCTCGAGAGAGCACCTCGAGAGAGGTACCCGGCAAAGCGGCTGGCACCTTGGGGGGGAGGGGGTCAGAAGGGGTTGCCGATCGAGAAGAACCAGACGTAGGCGGGTTCGCCCGGCTGGCGGTCGAGCTTCCAGCCGACTTCGAGCCGCAGCGGTCCGACCGGCGACCGGTACCGCAGGCCGATCCCCGCTCCCCACCGCAGGTCCCGCGGATCGATCTCGCCCCGCTCCCGCCAGACGTTGCCGCCGTCGAGGAAGACCGTGCCGCCCAGGTCGCCCGCGATCGGGAACCGGAGATCGAGGTTCGCCAGCAGCAGCCCCGAGCCGCCGACCGGTGTCCCCCCGACGATCGTCTCCCCCGCGATGCCGAGCTCGTCCTGGCCGAAGGCCCGGTGCGTCGTCCGGCCGCCGGCATAGAACCGCTCGTCGACCGGCACCGGCCCGGCGAAGGGGTTGCCGGCGGCGAAGCTGCGCCCACCGAGCGGTTCGATCATGCCGCCGCGCAGGCTCAGCGCCGCGGTGCCGAGCCGGCCGAGGTCGACGCTCCCCGTCGCCTGGCCGAAGAGCTTGACGAACTCCGCGTCGGCCGACAGGAACGGAAAGGCGTACTGCACCTGCGCGAGCGCGCTCCAGCCGCGCCGCGGATCGAGCGGGTCGTCGCGGCGCTCGATGCCGAGGAGCGGCGTGATGCTCGAGACCCGCCCCTCCCGGCTCCCCACCGGGACGTCGAAGATCTCGTCGATCCTCGACAGCTCGACGATGTGGTAGTCGTAGAGGAGTCGCAGCCGCCACGGGCCGCGCTCGTGAGCGAGCCCCACCTGCGTGCCCCACCGCTCGACCGCATAGGCGTCCCGGTCGCGCGCCTCCCAGTAGGTCGTCGCGGTCGCCGCCACCGGCCAACCCGCCAGCCGCGGCTCGGTGTAGACGAGCCGGTACCGCTCGTCCTTGGCGCTCGCCAGCAGGTCGAGCTGCAGGTTGCCGGCCCGGCCGAGGAAGTTCGTGTCGCCGAGGGTCAGCAACGCCCGGGCGCCGCTCTCCGAGTCGTAGCCGGCGCCCACCGCCACCCGCCGGGTCCGCCCCTCCTCGACCTCGACCACCACCGTGTGCTCCTCGCTGAGCGGCGCTCCCGGCCCGAGCTCCACCTTCACCCGCGAGAAGATGCCGAGCCGGTAGAGATCCCGCTCCACCGCGAGGAGGCGATCGGGGCTCGCCGGCGTGCCCGGCGGCAGGCGGATGAACCGCTCGATGACCCGCACCGGGGTCCGCCGCTGGCCACGGATCGCCACCCGCCCCACCCGCGACTGCGGCCCTTCGAGCACCGACAGCTCGACCCGGGCACGCTCGCCGGCCTCGTCCCAGCCGATCTCGGCGGAGATGTAGACCTGCGCGAAGCCCTGCGCCGCGTACTCGCCGCGGAGGATCTCCGCCGCGCGGTCGACATGGATCCGGTGGTACGGCCCGCCGGGGGCGAGCGGCAGGAGCCGCAGGAGCCGGTCGCGGTCGAGCCGCTCGACGCCGCGCAGCTCGACGCTCTCGACGAGCCGCCGCGGACCTTCGACGATCGGCACCGTGAGCGTGAGGCTCGTGCCGTGTTCGGTGATCGTCGCGGGCCCCACCCGCGCCTGCCCGTAACCGAGCAGCGCGTAGGTCGAACGGAGGTTCGTGAGGTCGTCCTCGAGCACCTCGTCGACGAGGCGGCCACTGCGCGGCGCGAGCGCCCGCCGGGGCGCGGTGGTCATCCGTCGGGCGAGCTCGGCAGCCGGCACGCCGTCGTTGCCGGTGAAGCGGACTTCGTCGAGACGGTAGACCGACCCCGGATCGATCTCGAGGAAGATGTGCAGCCGCTCCTCGTCGCGCTCCTCCCGCGTGGTGATCCGGACCCGGTAATGCCCCCGCTCCTGGTAGTGCGCCCGCAGCAGATCGACCGCCTGCAGCAGCAGCGCCTCGTCGTAGCCGAACGCGCCGAGGAACGGCAGCAGGCCCCGGCGCTCGAGCTGGCGCCGGTCGGCACCGCTCACCGTCAGCTCGAACCGCGGCCCGGCTTCGATCCGGTAGACGAGGTCGACGGTCCCGGTCTCCGGATCGGGGCGCTGTTCGGGCTCGGAGATCTCGGCCAGCCGGTAGCCGCGGCGGTAGTAGGCCCGCTGCAGCCGGCCGCTCTCGGAACGGAGCGTCGCCTGCCGGAACGGGCTGCCGGCGCGCAGCCGCAGCACCCGCTGCAGCTCGGCGGAGGTGAAAGGTCCGAGCTCTCCGGTCAGCTCCACCGCCCCCACGCGCGCCTGCCGGCCGGGATCGAGGCGGTAGGTGACGGTGGCCTCCCGCCGTGACTCGTCCACCGCGACGGCGAGCCGTACGACGGCGTCGAAATACCCCTGCTCGCGATACGCCGCGGTCAGCTCTTCGATCCCGCGCAGGACCCGGTCTTCGACCAGCGGCTGGCCCGCCCGCAGGCCGAGGGCGGCGTGCAGGCTGGCCTCGGGAAGCCCGAGCTCCCCCTCCAGCCGCACCGCGCCCACCTGGTAGGCCGAGCGCACCACGAACGCCACGGTGACGCCGCCCGGCGCCGGCAGCTGCCACGCCTCGGCCTGCTCGACCAGACCGGTGGCGGCGAGCGCGCAGAGCGACGCCTCCACGGCGGCCGGCGTGAGCGGCTGCCCCTTCTCGACGGAGAGGACGGCCGCGAGGCTCGCGGGATCGGTGAGCGGGGTGTCGCTGCGCAGCTCGACGGCGACCACCGTGGGCGCCTCGGCCCGGCCCGGTGCCGGCAACAGCGCCGGGAAGAGCGCCGCCGCCAGGAGGGCCAGCGCTGCGACCCTAGAAACGGCGCTGCCAGCGCAGGTCCGCGGCATACGACTCCTCGCCGTTCTGGGTGAGCACGAGCACCAGCCCCGGGTTGATCTGCCATTCGAGCTGCACCTGCTGCTGCTCGGTCGAGGCGGGGTCGAGCGTGTAGGTCACGTAGACGTCGCGCGAGAGGCGCTTGCCCACCGTCACCCGCGCCGAGGAGACCACGTTGCGGCTGGTGGTGAGCGGATCGATCCGGAGCTTGTCGAGGCCGAAGAGCCCCTGCACCCGGGAGGAGACGATCGCCGCCGCCTGGTTGTAGAGGATCGCCTCCGCGCCGAAGCTGCTGGCCTGGGTGGCGTCGCTCCCGGGGCCGACCGGTCCCGCCCCTTCGGTGGGCAGGACCTCTCCGACCGCGAGCAGACCGAAGACGTCGAGGCTCGGCAGGGGCGGATCGGAGGTGAAGCTGACGTCGAGCCGTTCGAGGGTGCCGGCGAGGCGCAGGTGGAGCTCGTACTGGTCCACCTTCGTGCGGGCGTCGAGGTCGATCACCGGTTCGATGCGCGCCGGGTTGGCGAGCGTCACCCGGGCGCGTTCGAGCTCGTAGTCGGTGCCGGCGTAGACGATCTTCCCTCCGGGCTCGGCTTCGATCCGGCCGAAGATCGCCGGCTGCGCGAGGGTGCCGCGGATCGTCAGGTCGGCGCCGCCGCGCAGGTCGGCGACGTTGTTGCGGATCCGCAGGGCGTGCGGGGCGCTGAGCGTCACCTGGAGCGCGGTGCCGGCGAGCGCCTCGTCGGTCGCCGCCGCTTCGAGCCGCTGCCGCTCGAGCACGCGCACCAGGAGCTGGCCGAGATCGGCCGGGAAGTCGCGCAGATAGAACGCCCGGGCGAGGGTGACCGTCCCGCGCAGCGTCCGCCCCTGCGGCTGGGAGACGAGCGTGAGGTCGGCGTTCGTGCGCAGGAGCCAGCCCGGCGGGTAGCGCAGACCGACCTCCTCGGCCGCGAGCTGGAAGCTGTACTCGGGCTCGGCGGTGTCGAGGCGCACGTTCCCGCCGCCCCGCAGGCGCCCGCCCGCGAGCTCGGCGGTGAAGCTGTCGACCACGATCCGGTCCGGATCGAGGAGGATCATCGCCCGCGCCCGTTCGAAGGTGTGCGGGAACTCCCGGAACCGGAAGCGGCCGCCGGAGAGCTCCGCCTGTCCGGAGAGCCGCGGTCGCTCCAGCGTGCCCCGCACCGCCGCCAGCAGCTCGAGATCGCCCGAGGCGGTGAGTCCCGGAATCACGTCGACGAGCAGCGCCGCGGCGAGCCGGGCCTGGACCCGCAGATCGAGCCGCCCCTCGTCGCCCGGCGTCACGGTGCCGGTGGCGAACAGCTCGCTGTCGCTCGCCGGCTCGCCGAGGTAGAGCGAAGCGATCCGCACCCCGGCGGCGTCGAGCTCCACCACCGCCGGCTCGATCAGGGTCAGCTCGCGGCCGGCGAGGCCGACGGCGGCCCGGTCGGCGACGAGCCGGGCGGTGAGCGGCGTCTCGCCCGCGAGCGCGCCGTGGACCGCGAGACGGGCCCCGGCGCTGCCGGTGAGCGCGAGCGTGTCGCCGCCGCCGAGCGCGGCCGCGAGCGCCGGGAGGTCGGGCACGTCGAGCCGGAGGTCGAGGTCGGCGTCGTCGAGGGTGAGCGGGCCGCCTCCGCTCACCCCGATCAGCCCGCAGAGCGCCCCCGAGACCGCGAGCCGGTCGTCGTGCCAGTCGAGCGCGAGCTCGGGAGCGAGCGGCACCGCGAGGGGCTCTCCGCCCACGCTGAGCGCCGTCGCGGTGAGCGTCGCCGCGAGCTCGGGGTGGTCGAGCGTCCCGGTCAGCCGCCCCTGCAGATCGAGGCCGCCGTGCAGGCCGGCGTCGCCGAACGGATCGAGCGGCGGCAGGCCGAGGGCGAGCGCCGGCGCTTCGAAGCGGATCGCGAGCGCGTCGGTGGCGAGATCGAGCGTCCCTTCGGCCCGCAGCTCGCCCGCCGGCGTGGTGAGGACGAGCCGGTCGAGATCGAGCCGCTCCGGGGTGAAGGCGAGGCTCGCCGTGAGCGCCTCGGCGGCGATCCCGGCGGCGAGGGCCGGCCGGAGCTCGACGCTCGCGCTCCCGCGCGGCGCTTCGAGGCTGCCGGAGAGCGCCACCTCCCCGCTCACCGGCCCGTCCAGCGGCAGCTCCACCGGCAGCCAGGGGGCGAGCCCGGCGTACGGCCAGCCGGCCGCCGTCACCGCGAGCGAGAAGGGCTCCTCCTCCGCGAACGGCACCTGCCCGGAGAGCCGCAGCGTCTCCCCCTCCGCTCCTTCGGCAGTGAGCTCGAGCCAGGCGATGCCGTCCGGCGTCATCTGGAGGGTGCCGCCCGCGCGGGCCGCCGTGAAGCCGGGAGCGCGGAGCGCTTCGAGAGCGAGCCGCAGCTCGCTCGTCACCGTCGCGCCGAGATCGAGACGGCCTTCGATCGTGCCACCGCCCGCGACCGGCAGCCAGAGCGGCGCCGGTTCGCGCTCGACCGGCAGCAGCAGGGTGAACGGCCGGAGGCGCTCGACGACGGCGAGGTAGTCGAAGCCGCCCCGCTCCGTCACGACGTCGTACTCCCCCTCCGCGGCGAGCTCGAAGCCGTCGCCCGCGAGCGCCAGCCGCCGGGCGTGCAGCCTGCCGTTCGCGACCGTGAAGGTCACCGGCCCGGCCGCCGCCACCGCCCCCGGCCGGCCGCCGGGCGCCGCCGCGAGGTCGATCCGGCCGGCGAGCGTCCGGAGGTCGGCGAGCTGCCAGGCGAGCTCGACCGCGCCGGTGAGGCGGGCGTCGAGCGGCGCTCCGAGCTCGATCTCGCGGCTCGCGAGGAGCTGCTCGAGATCGACGCCCGTGAGCGTGAGGTCGATCCGCGTCGGGGTGTCGGTCTGCGGATAGTCGAAGCGCAGGCTGCCCGCCACCGTGCCGTCGCAGAGAGCCGCCGCCCGCACCCTGACCGCGACCGCCTCGGCGTCGACCGTGACCTCGCCGGCGGCGTCGGTGAGCAGGAGCCCGCCGAGCTCGACCCGCGGCGAGGTGAAGCTCCCCTCCACCCCCCAGCCCCGGGCCGCGGCCCAGTGGAAGCCGCCGTCGAAGACGACCTCGCCGTCGAGCGGCGCGTCGAGATAGCCGAGCGCCCGGGCGAACGCCGCCGCGGTCCGGACCTGCCCGGTGAGCTCGACCCGATCCGCCTCGCGCCAGCGGACCTCGCCGCCGAGGCGGGCCGCGAGCGCCTCGCCCGCCACCTCCACCTCGTGCAGGTCGAGGCCGTCGGGGCGGAGCCGGAGCCGGCCCGCGACTCGGGCCTGCCAGGGGCGGGCCTGCGGGAGGACGATCTCGACCGCGGCGACCTCCACCCGGCCGAGCAGCTCCGAGCCGCGGCTGGCGGCGAGCTCCGCCTCGACGCCGGCGGCATGGAGCGTGAGGGGCACCGTCGTCTCCGCGAGCTCGAAGCGGCCG
>JAAYLR010000231.1 GCA_012521815.1 Acidobacteriota bacterium | reverse complement strand
GGGCGAGTAGCTCCGCAGCACCCTGAACTCCTCCGGATCGTCCGCGGAGCCGTAGTCGTCCACCCAGAACTGGCCGGCGGTGAAGCGGTGGAAGCGGAGCATGTCCATCACCCCGACCTGCGGCAGGGCGACGGCGAAGAGATCGGGGCGCTGGGTCATCGTGGCGCCGACGAGCAGGCCGCCGTTCGAGCCGCCCTGGATCGCGAGCCGTTCGGGGCGGGTGATCCGGTTGGCGACGAGCCACTCGGCGGCGGCGATGAAGTCGTCGAAGGTGTTCTGCTTGACGAGCTTCGTCCCGGCGCGGTGCCACTCCTCGCCGAACTCGCCGCCGCCGCGGAGGTTCGCCACGGCGAGCACTCCGCCCATCTCGAGCCAGACGGCGCGGCCGACCGAGAAGGAGGGGGTGAGGGGGATGTTGAAGCCGCCGTAGCCGTAGAGGAGCGTCGGGTGCGAGCCGTCGCGCTTGAGCCCCTTGCGGTGGACGAGGAACATCGGCACCCGGGTGCCGTCCTTCGAGGGGAAGAAGACCTGCTCCACCTCGTAGGCGTTGACGTCGAAGTCGACGCGGGCGCGGGAGATCTCCCGCTTCTCGCCGGTGGCGAGGTCGTAGCGGTAGACGACCCCCGGCTCGGTGAAGCTCGTGAAGGTGTAGAACGTCTCGCTGTCGTCGCTCCGCCCCCGGAAACCCATCGCGCTGCCGATGCCGCCGAGATCGAGATCGCGGACGTGCTGGCCGTTGCGGTCGAAGAGCCGCACCCGGCTCGCGGCGTTCTCGAGATAGGTGGCGACGAAGAGCCGGCCGGCGTAGGAGACCGCGCCCAGCGTCCCCTCCGCCTGCGGGATCAGCTCCCGCCACGCCTCGCGCTCCGGATGGCGCAGGTCGATCGCGATGAGCCGGCGGCGCGGCGCCTCGAGATCGGTGACGAAATAGAAGCGCGGGCCGTCGTTGCCGACGAACCGGTACTCGTTCTCGAAGCCGCCGATCAGCTGCCGCACCCCGGCGAGGGGCTCGGCGAGATCGCGGTAGAGGATCTGGTTGCGGCTGCCGGCCGCGGCCGAGACCGAGATCACCAGATAGCGGCCATCCTCGGTGACGAAGCCGCCGAACCCCCAGTCGGGCTGATCGGGGCGCTCGTAGACCACGATGTCCTCGCGCTGCGGGGTGCCGATCCGGTGGTAGCAGAGGTACTGCCCGAGGGCGAGGCTCTGGAAGGCGGTGCCGGCGGCCGGCTCGGGGTAGCGGCTGTAGAAGAAGCCGCGGCCGTCGGGAGTCCAGGAGACGCCGGAGAACTTGATCCACTTCAGCTCGTCGGGGAGGAGCTCGCCGGTCTCGATGTCGAGAACCCGCCAGGTGTTCCAGTCCGAGCCCGCCTCGGCGACGCTGTAGGCGAGCAGCCGCCCGTCGTCGCTCGGCACCGTGGCGCCGAGCGCCACCGTGCCGTCCGCCGACCAGGTGTTCGGATCGAGGAGCACCCGGGGCGGGGTGGCGAGCGAGTCCTGCACCCAGAGGACCGACTGGTTCTGGAGCCCCTCGTTCTTCCGGGTGAAGTAGCGGCCGCCGAGCTTCATCGGGGCGGAGACACGCTCGTAGTTCCAGAGGGCGGCGAGCCGCGCGCGGATCGCGGCGCGTTCGGGGATCCTGCCGAGATAGTCGAAGGTGACGGCGTTCTCGGCCGCGACCCAGGCGGCGACCTCGGGCGCCTCCCGCACGTCCTGCTCGAGCCAGCGGTACGGGTCGGCGATCTCGACGCCGTGGTAGGTGTCGACCTGATCGACGGTCTTCGTCGCCGGATAGACGGGGGGCGCGGCGAGCGCCGGCAGCGCGAGGCCGAGCGCGCAGAGGAGGAGCAGCGGCAGCAGGAGCGGGAGACGAGGGGGCATGGGCGGTCCTTTCCGGAGAAGGGTGGCTGGGCCGGGGTCAGGAGGCGGCGTCACGGCGCCGCACGTGCAGGCGTTTCTCGACGAGGGCGATCACCTCGCCCGCGTCGTCGGTCACCGCGACCTCGAAGAGCGGCTCGGCGACGCCGTCGCGGTCGGCTTCGGCGCGGATCGCTGCGATCCGTTCGGGCGGGATCGCGAAGTGCGCCCGGACCCGGCCGCGGCCGGGGCGGCGGAAGCGGATCGCCGCCGCCTTGTCCCAGACCACGTATTGCCGCGGGCCGAGGGCTTCGATGAGGATGAGGCAGTAGAAGGGGTCGCAGAGCGCGTAGAGCGAGCCGCCGAAATGGGTGCCGAAGTAGTTCCGGTTCCACCAGCGCAGCTTCATCTCGACGGCGAACGAGAGGGGCGTGGTGCCGAGGTTGCGCACCCGCACGCCGGCACCGAGGTAGGGCGGATAGATGTTGAGGACGCGAAGCTTCCAGCGCGACGCACGCTGCGCGGACGACGACACGGGGCGATGCTATCCGCTCGGGCGGGCCGGTGACCACCGGGGGAGGTGTAGACTTCCCGGGAACCCATTCTCGCGTGGTGCGGAGGGCCGGCGCTCCGGGATGGGGGTGACGCGATGAGCGAACCCGCACGTCAGACCGAAGAGATCCAGCGCGCGATCGAGCTGTGCCGGGCCAGCCGCTGGCGCGAAGGGTACGACCGGCTGTCCGCGCTGATGCGCACCGTCGAGGAGAAGGGAAAGCTGCCGGGCCATTTCTACTCCTTCTTCGGCGCGGCGATGGCGCGCTGCGAGGGGCGGAAGAAGGAGGGGCTCGAGCTCTGCCGCTACGCGGTGAAGCGGGAGCCCCGGCAGGCCGACAACTACTACAACCTCGGCACCGTCTACCTGATGTACGGCCGCCGGCCGGCGGCGGTGCGCGCCCTCGAGCGGGGCCTGGCGCTCGCGCCCCGGCACGAGGGGCTGCTGCAGCTGCGCACCGAGCTCGGCGTCCGGCGCCGGCCGCTCTTTCCGTTCCTCCACCGCGACCATTTCCTCAACGTCCTCGGCGGCAGGCTGCGCCATGCCGTCGCCGGTCCCAAGGACCTCCAGCGCGAGCGGTGGCCGGAGGCCCAGGACGAGCCGGAGGACGACGAGGAGCGGGTCACCTTCGTCTGACGGAGCCGCCTCCGTCCCCCGCGCTTCAGCCGCCCGCGAGCTCCTCGCAGGCGAGCCGCAGGTTGGCCGCGAGCGAGAGCATCGCGCCGCGGCCGGCGTGATCGGGGAAGCCGGGAAGCGCCTCGGCGGCGGCGATCTCCTCCACGCTCCGTCCCGCGGCGAGCCCCTTGCGGGCGTAGTCGAGCAGCGCCGTGAAGTAGTCGCGCTGGTAGAGCAGGTCGGCGTGCGTGCCGGCCACCGGCTGCCCCGGCCTGGCGTGCCCGAAGAGGTAGCGCGGTGACGTGCCGTGGTGCGCCGCCGCCTTCTCGAGCACCTCGATCCAGCCGCGGATGCTCGCTCCGGCCGGGCGGTCGATCACCGGGTAGAGGCGGTTGAAGACGAGATCGCCCATGTGGACGACGTCGGCCTTCTCGAAGTGGACCACGATGTCGCCGCCGGTGTGGGCCGGTCCGAAGTAGCGGGCCGAAACGGCCTCGGCGCCGAGATCGCGCCGCCAGGCGTCGGTGAAGGTGGTGTCGGCATACGTCTGCGGCGGCAGGTCTCCCTTTTCGGCGGCGCGCCGCTGGAGGGCGGGGACGTTGGCGTGGGCGACGATCGAGATCGCCTCCGGCCGCAGCACCCCGTTGCCGCCGGTGTGGTCCCAGTGGTGGTGGGTGTTGATCACGAGGTCGATCTTCCGCGCCGTCCGCTCCCGCAGCCCGGCGAGGAAGAGGCGGGCCGGATCGGGCATCTGGGTGTCGACCACCACGGTCGCGTCGGGGGTGACGAGCCAGCCGATCGTGCCGCCCGAGGCGGTGAAGGTGCCGACCCCGCCGCGCAGCTCCTCCCAGAGCGGGACGAGCTCCGGAGGCGCGGCGGCCGGCGCCGGAGCGGGCGGTTGGGCGAAGAGGCGGCTGGCGGTGAGGAGGGCGCCGGTGGCGAGGGCGCCCTGCACGACGAGGTCACGGCGGGTGAGGGACATCGGCTCTCCTTTCGGGCGACTCCCCCGATGGTAGCCGAAAGGCGCGCCCGCCGGCGGGTCGCGGGTCAGGGCCGGGGAGCCGCCCGCGCCGTGGCGAGCAGGGCGAGGAAGTCGGCGCGCGCCGCCGCGAGGGTCGCCTCCGGCCCCGTCGCCTTGACGAACCAGGGGCCGCCGGGCCCTTCGATCACCGCGCCGAGGAGGCGCGAGCCGGGCTGCGGGGTGGCCGGGCCGGTCCCCATCCGGTTCGGCAGCAGGGTGCCGGTGGCGTCCACCCAGCTCACCGCGAGGCCGTTCGCCGCGAACCGCTCCCGGACCGGCACCGCGCCCGGCGCGGGATCGATCTCGCCGAGCCACCGCTGGAGGCTCTCCTCGGCGCTGCCGCCGCCGCCCTCGCCGAACCAGTAGACGACGAGGTTCGCCTCGCCGCCGGGGCCCGGGATCCGGGCCTGCGCGAGGCGGACCGGCGAGGAGGTGGGCATGCTCTCCCAGCCCTCCGGGAGCGTGAAGCGGAGCGCCCCGCCGTCGGCCGGGCCCGGATCCCGGGCCGGCGGAGGAGCCGGTGTCTCGAAGGCGAGGAGAGCCGGGCCGCGCGCGGCGCCGTCAGCGGGTGGCGGCGCCGCCGGTTCGCTGCCGCAGCCGGCCGCGAGCAGAGCGAGGGCGAGGAACGGAACGAGGGAACGCATCGGGCATCTCCGGGACCGGGCTGCCGGGCGGCTCGTCTGCGGATCGTCACGCCGCCCCGGGGCCTATACTCTCCGTTCGGTGTCGCCGGCTGTCAACGAAACCCCCTACACCGCCCCGCCCCGTTCGACCTTCTTCGAACGGCTGGGCCCCGGTGGGCTCTCCTCGCTCCTGCTCGCCTCGGCGAGCACCCTCCTCGGGCTCGGCCTGCCGCTCCTGCCATACCTGCGGCGGGTGCTCCGGCTGGCGGCGGGGGAGGAGCCGGTACCCGCCGACGGGATCCTGGTGCTCGGCCGGCGGCTCGAGGGGGATGCGCTCACCGGGGTCTTCGTCGCCCGGCTCGCCCACGCGGCGGCCCTCTGGCGGGCCGGCTGGGCGCCGCGGCTCTGGGTCGCCGGCGGGCTGACCGGCACCGCCACCCGCTCCGAAGCCGCGGCGGGGCGGGAGTGGCTCCTCGCCGCGGGGATCCCGCCCGCCGCCGTGGAGGTCGAGGAGGAGAGCCAGCACACGCTGGAGAACCTCTTCCACGTGCGCCGCCGCCTGCGCGAACGGGGCGAGAACCGGCTGCTCCTGGTCTCCGACCCGCTCCATCTCGCCCGCGCGGTGGCGGTCGCCCGCGGTCTCGGCCTCGCGGCGCGCCCGGTGCCGGCGCCGGACGCGCCGCCTCGCCGCGGCAGCTTCGGCTGGTGGCACCGGGCGGCGCGCGAGGCGTTCTTCCTCCACTGGTACCACACCGGCTGCAGCTGGAGCCGCCTCATCCGCTCCGAGCGGCAGCTCTCCCGGGTGACCTGAGCCCCGGAGCGGGCACCGGACGGCAGGAGGCAGTGATGAACCGATCCGAAGCGCCCGGGGGCGGGAAGCCGGCCCCCGCCATCGCCTCCGAGGAAGGGAGCCTCTCCCCGGCGGAGGAGCGGTTCGACCGCTGGCGCCGCCGGACCGGCCTCTGGCTCGGGCCGCTCGCCTTCACCCTGCTCCTCGCGCTGCCGCCGCCGGGCCTGAGTGCCCCGGCGGCTCGCCTCGCGGCGGTGATCGCCTGGGTGCTCGTCTGGTGGATCACCGAGGCGGTGCCGCTGCCGGCGACGGCCGTCTTCGGCCCGGCGCTCGCGGTCGTGCTCGGCGTCGAACCGGCGCGTGACGCGTTTTCCCCCTTCGGCGACCCGGTCATCTTCCTCTTCCTCGGCTCGTTCCTCCTCGCCCGCGCGATGAGCGTCCACGGCCTCGACCGGCGGCTAGCCGGCGCCGTCCTCGCCCTGCCGGCGGCGAGCGCCACCCCCTTCCGGGTGGTCCTCTCCTTCGCCGTCCTCGCGGCCGGGCTCTCGATGTGGCTCTCGAACTCGGCGACCACGGCGATGCTCTATCCGATCGCCCTCGGCGTGGTCGGCAGCCTGGTTCCGGGCGGCGGGAGGGGCTCGCCGCTCGCCCGGGCGGTCCTCCTCGCCTGCGCCTACGGCGCCTCGATCGGCGGCATCGCGACGCCGGTCGGCTCGCCGCCGAACCTGGTGGCGATCGGCCAGATCGCGTCGCTCGCCGGGATCCGCGTCGGTTTCGTCTCCTGGATGCTCCTCGCCCTGCCGCTCACCCTCGCGATGCTCGCCGCCACGCTCGCCATCCTCGCGCTGCGCCTGCGCCGCCGGGGCGGGCCGGTCGCCCGCCGGGCTCCGCACGGCGCCGCGTCCGGGCCGATGAGCCCGGGCGAGCGGAGCGTCACCTTCGCCTTTCTCGCCACCGTGACCTGCTGGGTCGCGCCGGGGATCCTCGGCCTCCTGCTCGGAAGCGACCACCCCCTGGCGGCTTCGCTCACCCGCGCGCTGCCGGAGGGGGCGGTGGCGGTGCTCGGCGCCGCGCTCCTCTTCATCCTCCCGGCGGGAGGGGAGGGGAAGCGCCGGGCGCTCTCCTGGGAGGAGGCGGTGGGGATCGACTGGGGGACGCTGCTGCTCTTCGGCGGCGGCCTGTCGCTCGGCGGGGCGATGTTCCGCACCGGGCTCTCCGAGGCGGTGGGCCACGGCCTCGTCGCGGTGACCGGGGTCTCGACGACGGTGGGGCTCACGGTGGTCTTCACCGTCTTCGCGATCTTCTGCACCGAGGTGACCTCGAACACCGCCGCCGCCACGATGCTCGTCCCGCTCGCAATCGCCGCCGCCCAGGCCGCCGGCGCCTCGCCGCTCGAACCGGCCCTCGGCTGCGCGCTCGGCTGCAGCATGGCGTTCATGCTCCCCGTCGCCACCCCGCCGAACGCGATCGTCTACGGCTCCGGTCTCGTTCCGCTCCCGACGATGATCCGCGCCGGCTTCTTCCTCAACCTCGCGGCCAGCCTGATCATCTCCGCCGGCGTCCTGCTGCTCGTCCCGCTCGTCTTCGGCTGATCCGCCCCCGCCTTCTCCCGGTGACGTAAGATCTCCCCGGAAGCGCTCGGGGGCTGGTGTCTCCCGCGGTCTTCAAAACCGTTGTCCGGCTCCGGTCCCGGGGTCGGGGGTGGGTTCGATTCCCATGCGCTTCCGCCAGTTTCCTCCCGCGACTCTCATCCGCGCTGCCCGTTGATCGCTTCGGTTTCCGAGGCTGGCACGGCCAGATATATCGCCTGGCACCTATTTCGTCACTTTTCTCGGGTTGGCGGGCTCAGTCATGCTCAGCGTCGCCGTCCCTCGCCATCCCGGGCTCTGGTTGCAAGGAAGCCTGACCTCGGCGGCCGATTCTTCCCAGGCGGTTCGCATAGCCGACGGCTTCCATGAATGAGCCGGGAAGAGCTTCCAGCACGTAGCTGGGGCCTTTCCAGGCTGCAATTGCCTGGGTGAGCGCGCGAGGGACCGAACCCTTGAACGAGTCTGCCTGGCCCTCTGCCCGGAGAAGCAGGACGGGGCCCCTTTCTCGGTAGATGACCGCATCCTGGTGATAGGAGGCCAGGATCCGGAGGGCCTGGTCCTTCGTGAGGCCGAAGACACCGTAGAGAGGCTCTGGTTCTTTCTCCTCCCGATGTCCCTCCAGTTCCCTGTGGCCAAGGCCCAGGCTGCGGATCTCTCGCCGGAGGGCATCGTTCGCCTCCTCGTTCTCCGCTTCTGGCCTGCCAGACCGCCAACCCGAAACGATGGTCAAGCTCAGGCGCCCTGCATTGGCGTAGAGGAGAGACAGGGACGCCTTCGTGACGGCCTTCCAGTCCTTCTCCTGTACCTTGTCGATGACATCTCTGAGACCAGCCATTCGGATCCTCCATCTCCTCCAGCTTGTCAATGCCGGGCAGGGGCACGACTCCGTCGACCGTCCTGATCCTGTCGGGTGGTACTGACAGGATCTGTCAGTGACGTCGCCGAAGGTGCCTCCTCAAGGGCGGAGGGTCGGGGACTCTCTGATGAAAGCCGTGGCGCTCCCGAGTGAGGGGAAACCATGGTGC